>JABIFX010000029.1 GCA_018650445.1 Fidelibacterota bacterium | reverse complement strand
TCAGACCTATTTACCTTATCGATAGATAATAGTCTTATCGAAACATCAGCAATCCTGAGTATTACCTATACTCCTGTTGAGTTTGGTCCCGATACAGGCACCGTTTACATTAAATCAAATGATCCAGATGAAGGCTTAGTCCAAATATCGCTCTCCGGTTTTGGATATTTTTTGTCACCAGACATTGAACTCTCTACAAACAGCATAAACTTTGGTGATGTTATGGATGGACTGACAGGAATACAATCGCTACATGTATACAATACAGGTGATGCGGCTTTGGAGCTGGATACGATGTATTGCACAGACAATTTTTCAGTGGCACCAAGTAATGGCACCGTGAATATAGGAGATACTTTGACTTTAGAAGTAACATTCGCACCAGATGATGAAGCATTTTTTACTGGCAATATGGTAATCGTGAGCAATGATCCTGATGAAGACACTCTTACAGTAAGTTTATCGGGAACAGGTACACAGCAGGCACCTATCATGGAATTATCTGATAACAGCCTTTACTTTGGAATAGTAGTGGCGGGTCAAACCGTGACCAGACAAACCACTATTTACAATGTGGGTATGTTAGGTCTGGAGGTGGAAGAAATAACCATGGAAGGCAGTGATTTATTTACCACCACATTTTCAGATGCTACTGTTGAACCGGGTGACTCGGTTGACGTAGTGTTTCAGTTTGCACCTACTGAACAAGTTCCAGAAGCCATTGCGACTGTTACTATTGTGGCATCAGGTGTTGCAAATCAAACCGTTACGCTCGAAGCAGGATACTTTGGGCCAGTATGGTATGTAGCAACAACAGGTTCAGATGATAATTATGGTAATGAGGAAACTCCATTTGCCACTGTACAACGCGGTATCGATGCAAGCATCAACAGCGACACAGTCCTTGTCTTAGCTGGCACCTATGTAGAGAACATCAACTACAACGGCAAGAATATCGTTGTGGGGTCGCTGTTCTTGAGCACTAGCGATACGTCCTACATCTCATCAACTGTTATTGATGGAAATCAGAATGGGACTGTTGTGAGTTTTGAAAGTGGAGAAGATAATACGGCAGTATTAAGCGGTTTTACCATCCAAAACGGTATGAATTTAGCATCAGCTGGAGGGATTTATTGCTGGGGTTCCAGTCCGAGTTTGGAAAATCTGACGATAAGTGGAAATTCTGCTGGTCTTGGTGGAGGGATTTGGTGCTATGGTTCTTCCAGTCCGAGTTTAAAAAATCTGACGATAAGTGGAAATTCTGCTATTAGTTGGGGTGGTGGGATTTGTGTCATGTATAATTCCAATCCGAGTTTGGAAAACGTGAAAATAACAAATAATTATACGGATGATTGTGGTGGTGGGATTTTTTACGATATGGTGTCTCTCGGCTCGAGTTTGAATAACGTGACGATAACAAATAATTATGCAGGAGACGATTGTGATCCGGGATGGGAAGGCGAAGGAGGTGGTGGAATTGCGGTTAGAGCAACAACTTTTAACGGCTATGTGAGTTTAGTCAATTGTGTTTTATGGAATAATTTACCAGATGAAATATATAGTCAAAGTCAAAATAATGAAATAACTGTAAGCTATTCTGATATCCAAGGTGGCTGGGAAGGCGAAGGTAACATTGATGCTGACCCGCTATTCTGCAACCCTGAAAACGGGGACTATACCTTAGCAACAAATTCACCTTGCGTTGGTACTGGTGAATATGGTGCTAATATGGGAGCATTGGATGTAGGTTGTGGTCCATATAATTTCTCTCCAACAGAATTTTCTCTATCAACACCAAGTAATAACGCTCAAATAACAATTGATGATTCTAACATGAGTGATGGTTTTATCACATTCTCATGGGGTGAATCATCCGATGAGAACGGTGATTCTCTCGTTTATCTTATGCATGCCACCAGTACAGACCTTGAAGATTTTAGTTTGGATACAAATATTACATCTATTGATATGCTGAATTACATGGAAATAGTGGATGAAATGTCAGAGAACAATATCACATCTGCTACAATAGAATGGACTGT
>JABIFX010000064.1 GCA_018650445.1 Fidelibacterota bacterium | reverse complement strand
CATCGATGATATAAATCCCAACTTTGTAGGACAATTGGGCTCAGGTCGAGTGAATATATATAATGCTTTGGCTCATAGTATCTACCCCAGACTTTCCTACAATTCATATAGCCTCTATCTGGAGAATGATAATGGAGATGGCCTTCTGTCTCCCGGCGAATCAGCCCTCATGCGTATCAACCTCTTCAATGAACCTGGCTGGGTTGATGCTATAGATGTAACAGCCATTCTCAGGAGTAATTCGGAATATGTTGCTATTACTGATAGTACTGGTACCTATGGAGATATCAATAACGGTAACATCGGTGTGAATATCCTTGATCGTTTTGGGTTTTCAGTGGCTGCTGATGCACCTTCAGGTCAATACCTGATGAGTTTGGATGTAACCGCAAATGAAGGTTCTGACATTCTTTATACTGCTACCATTGATTTTTCTATAGAGGTTAGCATCTGGCAGGCAAATTTCCCCATTGCCACCAGCATTGTTAAGGGTGGCAATGCAGTCGTAGACCTTGATGGAGATGGCAGTTTGGAAATCATTTTTAGTGCTTATGACAGCAGTCTCCACGCTGTAAATGCAAATGGGACCGAGTTAAGCGGTTTTCCTGTGAACCTGGGTTACTTGGCTGAGGCCACACCTTCGGTGGGTGATGTAGATAATGATGGTGATCTCGAAGTTGTTATTGGTAGTCTGGATCGCAATCTTTATGTCGTTCAACATGATGGTAGCGCTGAAGCCATTTATTTGGCTCCAGGATTCCTTCTGGCTCCTTCAAGTCTTTATGACCTGGATGGTGATGGCGACCTGGAAATCATTAGCGTCTCATATAATAATGAATTAGCCGTCATGCATCATGATGGAACACCCCTGGCCAATTTTCCCATGACTCTGGATGATCATATGACGGATGGAGCGGCAATTGGTGATATTGATGCTGATGGTAGCATTGACATCGTGGTTGGTACCTGGGGCAATCAACTCCATGCCATTAATTTGGATGGCACTGAAGCTGCCGGATTCCCTGTCACTCTGGTGGACAAGGTCAAATCCGCACCACTACTGGCCAACCTTGATGGTAGTACAGATGGATCATTTGAGATCATATTTGGATGTAATGATAACAAGCTCCACGTCTATGATGCCACTGGAAATGAATTATGGTATATCAGTACTTCCTCTCAGGACATCCAGGCTGATCCTTCCATCACTGATATGGATGGGGACGGTGATCTTGAGATCGTAGTTGGTGGTTTAGACAGACTTATTTACGCAGTAGATCATACGGGTACCTTTTTGGAAGGTTGGCCTGTGGCCACAGCTGGAGCTATCTATAGCTCACCGGCAATGGCTGATATCAATAATGATGGTCTGGCAGAAGTATTTATCGGATCTAACGATCGTAAGCTGTATGGTCTGTACCTGGATGGTTCCAATATTCGTGGCTTTCCAGTAGAGAATACAGCTAATATCCAGGGATCTCCCACTATAGCAGATCTGGATGGGGATAGTGACTTGGAGGTCATCGTTGGTTCAGATGACAGACTTATGGTGATGGATCTTCCTACCAATGGTGAAACCGCAAGCTATTGGTCAACTCACCGAGGAAATTTGCATCGGACAGGTGTACTTCCTACACTGGTCCCTGTTGTAGAGCGCTATGAATTGCCAGATCAACATACCTTATATGCAAATTATCCCAACCCTTTCAATCCTTCAACCCTGATCGCTTTTGATATCGCTGTGGACAGCTATGTAAAATTAGAGGTTCTTGATATCAGGGGACGTATAGTTGAAGAATTAATTTCCCATCAGATGACTCCTGGTAATTATAGCGTTACCTGGCAGGCACAGCCATTGGGAAGACCAGCTGATGCAGGTATCTACTTCTATCGTCTATCCACCCAGAATGGCGATCTCGTGCGTAAGATGACACTTCTGAAATAGATACAGTCCAGGCCTGTTAAAAAGGGCAGGGAAAAGATTAAAAGGGAGTCTGAAAACAGGCTCCCTTTTTTTGTACTAGGGATTCTATTTAAGCGACCATATGTGGTAGCACGGTCTACGACCAAATGAACCATGCTTATCTTGCTAGGACGAACACTATTTAATTTTGCCCCAACTCTGAATGTTATTTATTTCTGCATGGCATCCCCACGAGTAGCTGTGCTCTGAAAATTCACT
>JABIFX010000030.1 GCA_018650445.1 Fidelibacterota bacterium | reverse complement strand
GGTTTGATCGAAAAGGGAATAAAGAATTCATTCAATTTCTATATATTGCCAAAGGGTCTTGTTCGGAATTGAGGACACAGCTATATATTGCTGTTGAAGTAGGAATCATAGAAAAAACGCTTGGAGAAGATTATATCGAAGTCACAAAAAAGATTTCGGCAATGTTATACAAATTAATCCAAGTCCGAAAAGAACAGTTTTAGCCTTTTCCGATTTCCGGTTTTCGGTCTTCGTTTTTCCATTTTAAAGCTTAAGGCTTTAAAATAAATGTGACTCACGGGGCGGAGCCACATTCAATTGTATATTAAGGGTGCGCCTGCCTAGTTGTTTGGTTCAGGTAAGTTTGAATTATCATATTTAAGTAATTTGAAACAGAATAAAAGCTAGTTGTAAAGAAAAAGAATTGGAATGAGTAAAAAAGTATTAGTCACTGGAGCAGATGGATTCATCGGGTCACACCTTTGTGAGTTGATGGTTGCAGCGGGATATAAAACCAAAGCCATGGTCTACTATAACTCCTTTAATTCATGGGGCTGGTTGGACACTCTTCCAAAAGAAGTTAGAGATGAACTCGAAATTGTTAGTGGTGATATCCGGGATCCCTATGGTGTTAGAAATGCTGTGCAAGGAATTGATGCCGTATTTCATTTAGCCGCACTCATTGCAATTCCCTATTCATATCTTTCTCCTGCTGCTTATGTTGATACAAACATAAAAGGTACTTTGAATGTGTTGCAGGCGTGTCGTGATTTTGCCACAGAGAGATTGCTGGTCACATCAACATCTGAGGTTTATGGAACCGCGAAATATGTTCCAATTGATGAGAACCATCCTTTTCAAGGACAGTCGCCATATTCTGCAACAAAAATTGGCGCTGATCGATTGGCCGAATCGTTTTACCGCAGTTTTGAATTGCCGGTTACTATCGTCAGGCCATTTAACACATATGGTCCTCGTCAATCTGCTCGGGCGATCATACCGACGATTATCACCCAGCTATTAGCTGGAAAATCTGAGATTCAACTCGGTGCACTCAGTCCAACCCGAGACTTAAACTTCGTGAAGGATACGGTTGCAGGGTTTGACGCAATATGGCAGTCTGAGAATACGGTCGGAAAAGAGATCAACATCGCCACTCAACACGAGATAAGTATTGGCGAGTTAGCGGAAATGATAATATCTATTATCAACCCAGCTGCCCGAATTGTCAGTGACGAACAGCGGTTGCGACCAGAGAAATCTGAAGTAAATCGTTTGCTTGGAGCCAATTCTCTTATCAAAGAACTTACTGGTTGGTCACCACGATATGATCTTAAGGCAGGATTGGAAGAAACCATCAATTGGTTTAAAAGTGGTGGAAACGCGTCGAACTACAAATCAGATATCTATAATGTCTAGTAGAATTCCATTATCTGAGCCCCATATGGGGGGTAATGAATGGGTCTACATCAAGGAATGTCTCGATACTGGTTGGGTTTCTTCGGCTGGTAAATATGTCGACTTATTCGAGACTCGGGTCGCAGAATACACAGGGGCCAGACATGCTATTGCCTGTGTGAACGGTACCGCGGCCCTTCAAGTAGCTATGCAATTAGCCGGTGTCAGGGCTGGTGATGAAGTTATTGTGCCAACCATTACTTTTATCGCGTCCATCAATGCTGTTTTATATAATGGTGCCACTCCTGTGTTCATGGATGCAGATGATTTTTATAATATTGATGTTGCAAAAACAATCGAGTTTATCAAAAACGAAACTCTGTTTAAGGGATGCTCATCCTTTAATAAGACAACAAATAAGAGGATAGCCGCTCTGGTGCCGGTGCATGTCTTTGGTAACGCCGTAGATCTGGAAAAATTGATCTCATTATGTGAGGAAAGGAATATACCTATTGTCGAGGATGCAGCCGAAAGCCTCGGAACACGCTATACCCAGGGTCGCCTTAAAGAGCGCCATACGGGCACGATAGGCAAACTGGGCTGCCTTTCATTCAATGGAAACAAGATTATAACCACAGGTGGTGGTGGGATGATACTTACGGATGATGATTCACTGGCAGAGAAGGCGCGTTATTTGACAACGCAGGCCAAGGATGACGCTGTACGCTATATACATGACGAAGTAGGATATAATTATAGACTTACCAATATTCAAGCAGCTATGGGAGTAGCCCAGTTGGAGCAACTTCCTGGAATCATGAATGCTAAACACCAGCAGTATGAGAATTACGCAAGAGGCATTTCAGCATTGGCTGATGTATCAATGGCATCCCGACCCGGGTATGCAAATAATAATAACTGGATGCCGGCTCTTCGTATTGAGACCGATAGTGCAATAAGTATGCGGGAAACACTAATGAGCTACCTGGAAAAAGAGCAAATTCAAACTCGACCCCTCTGGTACCCGAATCATAAACAGGAAATGTACAGGAATTGCCAATCTTACCAGATTAAGAGATCGATACAGTTGTGGGAGCAAACACTTTGTCTACCCAGTTATCAACAAATGGAGGAAAAGCAGATCAACCAGGTGGTGGACAGTATTTCAACCTGGCATCAAAAACAAACAAGGTTACAGGGGTAATTATGAAGATCTACTATGACAGTGATGCGTCAATTAAGCATATTCAAGGACAAAAGATAGCAGTAATCGGTTATGGCAGCCAGGGAAGAGCACAAGCTCTCAACCTTAGAGATTCTGGTCTGGATGTAGTTATCGGAAATATTAAGGACAGTTATTGGGATCTCGCAGTTGAAGATGGATTCAGTCCTGTCGATATCGCTGTGGCAGCGATGGAAGCGAACATCATTCTATTCCTAATCCCAGATCAGGCTCAGAAAAAAGTATTTACCGAACTCATTGAACCCAACTTGAAACCCGATGATCTTCTGATCTTTGCCCATGGGTTTTCAATAAATTATAAAAAGATTCTACCCATTGAAGATATTGATGTGTGCTTACTAGCACCAAGAATGCCTGGAATACCGATCCGGGAGCACTATCTCAAAGGGCATGGAGTTCCCGCATTTGTTGATGTACACCAGGATGCCTCAAGCCATGCCTGGGATCGACTTCTGGGATTGGCCAAGGCAATTGGTTTTACAAGGGTCGGGGTCATGGAAGTATCATTCCAGGAAGAGACCGAGCTGGATTTGTTCATTGAACAATATTTTCTGCCCATGTTTATGGGAACCATCCAGGCATCATTCGATGTATTGGTTGAAGAGGGCTACAGCCCCATGCCAGC
>JABIFX010000061.1 GCA_018650445.1 Fidelibacterota bacterium | reverse complement strand
GTTGAGCAGCGTCTGAAGGGTCCGGGTAGTACCAGGCAGCATCGGGATTATCCATGCCATCCACTTCAATATTGTAATAGCTGGCAGTACCTTTCCAGTGACACACAGTCTGGGTTTGGCTATCTTTTAGATAGGCTGGATTCACCGAGGCGACTGGAAAATAGTGATTTCCCTCAATGAAGACAGTTTCGTCGCTTTCAGCTATGACTTTATCATTCCAAATAGCTTTCATTTGCGACTCCTTATAGGGCGCGCAACTCAGGCGCGTTATTTTGTGGTTTTAAACAATTCAAACTGAAAAAGCCTTCATCGTCCAACCATTGTTGCTCCAGGAAAAAACCAGCAGCCTCGGCTAGAGCCTTTATTTCAGCGTGTGAATATTTATACGAATATTCAGTTAATATCATCTCATCCTTTTTGAATGAAATGCTGGTTCCGAGATTTTGAATTTCGATCTCCTGATCCTGATCGCTGAGCAGGTACATTTCAATGCGCCCTTCCTCCACGTTGTACACGGCCTTGTGGTGGAAATTCTTGCGCTCAAAGCTGCCACCTAATTCTGTATTGATACGATCCAGCAAATTCAAATTAAAATCAGCCGTTACTCCACTGGCGTCATCATAAGCTGGCTCCAGAATTTCTGGTCCTTTGCGGAGATCAATACCCAGGAGCAAACTATCATTATCACCGATATTCTTTCGAACTTCCCTTAAAAATTGGGCTGCTTCAACCCGGGTCAGATTCCCAATACTTGAACCTAGCCACATGATGCAATTTGAGGTTGTGCTATGGTTTAAAATGTATTCCATACCGAATTCGTAGCGGCCAGCAACGGCTTCCAATTGAAGCTCCGGGTAGCGCTGATTAAGATCATTAACTGTGTCAGTTAGAATTTCAGCGGAGACATCTATCGGGGAATACTGTGTTTCACCAAACCGCTCCATAGCAGCTTCCAACAATATCCGTGTTTTTGTTGAACTCCCACTTCCCAATTCTACGAGATGAGTTTTATGGGGTAGTTTTGAAATGATTTCTGCTGCGGATTTCTGGAGGATTTCAGTCTCTTTCCGTGTGAGATAATATTCTTCAAGTTCACAGATATCTTCAAAGATCTGTGATCCACGCTCATCATAGAAATAAATAGAAGACAATCGTTTTGGGGTGCTGTTTAAGCCCATGAGAACATCTTTAGCAAAGGCAATAGTAGGATTCTCAGTGTGATCCTGGGCTTTGATTATCAGGGGTGAAGCGAGCGATGCAGTCATGAGCTAGTTTCCTGTTTGGTTTGTATTCCGGGGGAGAGCAAGGTGCGTTCAGCCAAATCAAAGCTCCACTGTACGAGGAGGGCCAGGATTGCAGCTGGGATTGCACCTTCGAGAATGAGACCGGTGTCATCCAGTCGTATACCTGTAAGTATGGGTTGGCCATAGCCTCCAGCGCCGATCAAGGCACCCAGTGTAGCCGTACCGACATTGATTACAGCTGATGTTTTAATGCCGGCCAGAATAGAGCGAGCGGCCAAAGGGAGTTCAATCATTTTTAGTCGAGCTGCAGGCGGTAGACCCAGGGCTCGGGCTGACTCCTGTACATCAATTGGGAGTCCAGTTAATCCACTCAAGGTGTTCCGTACAATCGGTAGCAGACTATACAGAAACAATGCCACCAGGGCAGGTGGTCCGCCAATGCCAAGCAGGGGGATCATAAATACCAGTAACGCCAGTGAAGGAATAGTCTGTATTATCCCAACCACACTGAGAATAATTTGACCCTGGGTTGAATTTTTGGCACCCCAGATTCCCAGGGGGATGGCCACCAGTATGGCAGCTCCTAGGGAGAGGCTGACAAGAAATAAATGTTCTTTCGTGGTGGTAATCAATCTGTCAAATCTGGTAGAGACTTCAATCTTCGAGAGCGTGTTGAATTTGACATTCAAAAATTCTTGAGCGACTTCGGCCTCACTGTGACCATCCAGCTTGACATTTGAGTTCATTGTAATCATCTCAGCTTCAGAGATGCTACCAACAAGTTGATCGAGGTATGTTTGAAGCAGGGGTACACGCTCTAAAAGATCAGTGCGATATAATATCACAGCTCGATAATCAGGGAAATAGCTCTTATCATCTTCGAGGACAGCAAGCTGATAATAGGCAATTTCAGCATCGGTTGAATAGAGGTCAATCAGGTCAATGGACTCAGCCTCCAGACCTTTGTAGGCCAAATCATGATCCAATCCACGCACAGATGTCTGAGGTAGTTGATAGTGATCCCGGAGACTGGGCCAGCCATCTTCGCGATCCATAAATTCATTGGTAAATCCAAAGCGTAATTCGGGATATTGTCGCAAATCACTGATGCTTTGGAGTGAATACTTAGCAGCAGTTGAGGGCTTGATCCCTAGAGCATAAGTATTATTGAAGCCAAGCGGATCTGTGATGCTCACACCATGTCTGGCGAGAGCAGCTTTTACCTCAGGATCTGATGTGACTTTTTCGCCCTGGAGAATTTCATAAATAATTGTCCCTGTATAGTCGGGATAGATATCCAGCTCACCTTGAACAAGTGCTTTCCAGAGCAAACGGGTCCCGCCTAATTGATCTCTATGCACAGTACTGATTTTGTTGGTTTGTAGATGTTGGGTAATAACCTCGCTCAAAATCACAGATTCGGTAAATTTCTTTGATCCAATCCTGATCTCTAAACCAGATTCAGCCTGTGCAGGGGCTAGAGTGAAAAAGCATATGGCAAGGTATAGATAGAGGCGCAAAGTCGTCATTTGATCTGATCCTCAAGCTGCTGCCATGGTTTTCTCTGGGCATTGATAAACTCAGTAACAAAGGGGTCTGCAGGGTGTGCTGAAAGATTTGATAGAGTATCAAATTGCAGCAGATATCCATCCTTCATTATCACTATCAGGTCAGCCAAAGCAGCAGCTTCACCCATATCGTGGGTCACCAGTACCACAGTTTTACCGAGCTGACTGAAGATGCTTTTCATCTCTTCCTGCAGGCTAACTCGATTCAGAGGATCCAAAGCTCCCAGCGGTTCATCCAAAAACAAAATCTGGGGATCCAACATCAGAGCACGCATGAGGGCAATCCGCTGGACCTGACCGCCAGAAAGCTCAGCGGGGTAACGGTTTAGCAGGTCTGTAGATATATGAGTCAATTCACATAATTCAGCGATACGATGATCCGTTTTATCAGGATCATACTTTAAATAATCCGCCATGAGACGCATGTTTTGAACAGCTGTCATGTGAGGGAACAGACCCCCATCCTGGAGCACAAAACCGACCTGCTGGCGTAATGCTTCAAGATTTTTTCTAGAGAGATATTTTTGGAAAAGAGCAATGCTGCCCTGGTCAGGCCATAACAATCCAACCATCAGTCTCAGCAATGTCGATTTTCCACATCCACTGGGTCCGACAAGGACCACAGTCTTTCCAGCGGGAACATCAAGTGAAAGATCATGGATGACCTCATTACCGTTAAAACTTTTAGTGATTTGTTCGAGCCGAATCATATGGGCTAGTGACTTCCCTCAGTGATGGCTTTGGCATGCAGCATCGCTTCACGCAAAAAGGTTTGCACAACTCCTTTTTGAGCGCCAGGTTCATTCTTCCGGACAATTTGATCCAAAGTTAAGACCATGCCCGTCCAACCCTCTGTGTGCCATTTCCCATCGGTCAGGGGTTGATCTTTGATTTGATCTTCGGAAGGATAGGGCCAGACATTCACATAATAATATGGAGCAATATAGTTGGTATCGCCTGGTGACATGCCGACTCCAATTGATTTCCCCTGATTAAGTGTTAGCAAAATGGCCATGTCAAAATGGTGGGGCCAGATCAATTGATTTCCTGCCCTGCTATCCTTGCCAGCAATTTCCGCTATTGATGAATAGGCATTGGAATAGGCTGAGGAAAAGACGTCAAATGCGTCCTGATCCAATATGTCGAAGGGACTTAGCCAGCGATCAGGATAGTCTGGTAATTCAAAATGTCTTTCCATGGTGAAGACATCCTTTGGAAGCCCGTGGTCTTCCAAGAAGAATTGCAAATCGGAGGCGACTTGTTTGAGGGTGGTTCTATTTAATTTCAGTGTTAATAATGTCTCTCGATTATGAATCACCTGACAACTAAGATTCTGGGGTTTTAATCCGAGTTGAAAATTGAGCTCAGGACCGAAGGCCTGACTTAGAAAAACATTTGATTCGGAATCCCACAGAAGTGCTGTATGGCTGTCATCAGGTTTCTGGCCTACAAAGGAGATACCCACAGCAGTCAGGAGCTGTACGGCCTGGTGTAATTGTCCGCGAGCTTCCAATAATCTGCTATCGTTGACCTGTGTCAGTTGTTCCCACTGTGTTTCGTGTATGCTCATCATGCTTCCTCTGAATTGTTTAGAAAAGGATTATCGTGTCCTTTAGTCGGTCTATTTCACATCCCGGGCGAGACGAAGACCCATGAATTGCCAGCGTGAATGGGGATAAAAGAAATTTCGGTAGGTGGGTCGTATATGGTTGTTGCTGCTGACACATGATCCGCCCCTTAAGACCATCTGGTTGGACATGAATTTCCCATTGTATTCGCCAACAGCGCCGCTAGCAGATTTGAAGCCCGGGTAAGCTGAGTAGGGGCTGCGTGTCCACTCCCAGACGTCCCCAAACATCTGACTCAATTTTGAGGGTGGAGTAGATTCTACGGGGGAGGGATGAAAAAG
>JABIFX010000157.1 GCA_018650445.1 Fidelibacterota bacterium | reverse complement strand
GTTTCTTTTGATCGCTTTTACTCGTCTCTCTACTTCTGACTTTGGGCTCATTATTGGCTCCTTTTTCGGGTTGTTAGCCGCCCAAAGTATCTCTTATTTATTTAGATCAAATGAACCGAATTGGTCTGACTCCACACAGTCAAGGATCAGTTTGTCGCCAACATTTCACATGAGATTCGGACGCCCCTCAATAGCATTCTTGGGTTTTCTGATTTATTCAAGCTAAGGTACTCTGAATTGTTGGAAGAAAAGGATCAGGTAATTTTCGACTATATCGGTGAATCAAGTGCAAGATTAATGCATACAGTTGACTCAATTCTAAATATCTCGATGCTGAAAGCAGGAACAATAAGTGTCCATAAAGAGAAAATAAATCTGAACCATCTTGTAGCAATTACAGTAAATAATTTCAAGTTAATAGCTAAGAAAAAGAATCTATCAATCCAATTCATCAATCCTGACAATCCTGTGGAAATATTTGCAGATAAAAACTGCATAAGTTCAGCGATAGCCAATTTGACTGATAATGCGATCAAGTATACGAGTGAAGGTGGTGTTGAGCTGAAATTAGCTGTTATCAAAGGCCAGGTTAAGCTTTCAATTAGTGATACTGGTATAGGTATTTCTAAAGAATATCTACAGCGAATATTTGAACCCTATACACAGGAAAGTGAAGGGTTTACAAAACATTTTCAGGGTGTTGGTCTGGGTCTTGCCCTTACAAAACGATATCTTGATTTAAATGATGCTAACCTCGAGCTCGTGAGCAAAAAAAATGTTGGTAGTACTTTCACACTCACACTCCCAAAATATAAGGGGGAGAAAAATGAAAAATGATAAACCCAGAATATTAATTGTTGAAGATGATCTTTCCTCTCAACAATACTATACAATCATTCTTGAAGATAGCTATGACCTTACGATAGTTTCGACTGTTATCGGAGCAAAAGAGGCCTTGGAAGAAAATGATTTTCAAGTGGCTATCATTGACATTTCTCTACCAGGTGGAGAAAATGGTATTGATTTGATCAAATTCATGCAAATAAAATATCCGAAAAAACCGCGAAGCATCGCATTAACCGCTCATGCTTTTCCACATGCCAGGGTTGAAGCTTTAGAGGCAGGTGCTGTTGAGTTCTTCACAAAGCCAATCATGAGTGGATCCCTGATTGAATCACTAGAAAATCAAATTCAGTCAATTGAAAATGTATAGTGACCTTTTCGAGATTAGCGCTTCGCAAGGGTCAGGATTAGATAAATATTAATGCCACCCATGAAAATGGTTATGACAAATAGACCGGATATAAATACAATTATACTATTGCCAACGAAGCGACCTCAATAGCTGTATCAGCTTATTTCTAGATTCAACGCTGGCTTTAGGCTGGACTCCCGCCATCTATCAGCCCGCCAATTAACTCGAGCCCCTGGAAGCATCTTTCAGGGGTTTTTTCTAGGGTAAACCATTGCTATTGATTGAGACTTTCTGTTCGATAATTCTTACAAATTCCACGAGATCGTAATTATTCTTTGACACATTCATTTTAGCCATCTGCGGATAAATTCCATAATTTCAAATAATACAAAGATTTATGATTGTAGCTTGAGGGTGGCCTAATCTTTGAAATAATCAGGGGTGAAGGATAATTGAGTCTTTCTACAATAAAATGTTGTCCCTTGCCAGGATAAGGATTGCATGGGGGTATAAAGGATAGATAAGATATGTCGAATATACTAGTTATAGAAGATGAAGCATCCATGGGTGAATTTATGGTGGCCATGCTTGAGATGGAGGGGTACAATGTGGATCTGGCTCCAGATGGGGTACAAGGTATGAATCTCTATAATCGTGAGCATCATGACCTGGTAATTACCGATATGATTATGCCTCACAAGGAAGGCTTTGAAGTGTGTATGGAACTCTTAAAGTATCATCCAGCACCAGAAATAATTGCCATGTCAGCTGGATATCCCGAGTATTTAAAATTTGTCTCGGCTCTGGGAGTAAAATACACCTTTGAAAAACCCTTTGATGTTCCAGAATTCTTAAAATCAGTAAGTAAAGCACTTAGCGGGAGCCATGATAGCGTCAACTGATATGCTCCTCCCACGGGCAATTAAGTGTTCCAACAAAGAATAAATTGAGATTGCAACCCAAGTAATCTGGGGAGTAAAATTCTGATTTTTTTCAGAGGGTAAAGTCAGGACAAATTAGCAAATTCATCCTGACTGATTCTCCGAGTGGTAAATATCCTATTCGATGCTGAATTTGAAGGGGAGTTGGAAAAGAACGGAATAGTTCTGATTATTTTGAGACGCTGGGAGCCATTCAGTGCGTGATACTGCTACCATGGCTGCTTCATCAAGTAAAAAACCTCCACTTTGAATAATCTGAATGTTGGAAACATTCCCAAATTTATCTACCCTAAACCTTAGAGTAACATTTCCTTCCAAACCTATATCCATTGCGAGATCAGGATAGATTACGTGTTCGCGCACTGCCGGTATGCCACCCACTGGTCGAGGGTTTGTAATAACTTGGGCCTCCATGGGCATTGCATTCAGAGCAAGTGCTGTTGCCAAGATAATAAGACCTGATTTCATCCATACTTTTGTAGTCATGATGGTCTCCTTGATCGGCGAAGTTTGTTAAAGAACTCCTGTCAACATGCATAATCGTCAATCCCCATGCCACTCATTGAGGGAAATTATATAAGTGCTTGTATAATAAAATGTTAAGGAAGTATTTTTTATGACATGAGTTGTTAATGCACAACTAAAATATTATACTGGTGATATGGATTCATATGTAAATGATATACTCTAAATCATTGATATTAAACAACTATTGACTTAGTAAGTGCTAAAGTGTTGAATCCGCTTGGAATGCACTTAATATTTTAGCCTGTGGCGCCCACCAACTTCACATGAACCCACTTGACGTATCCAAAGACGATTGGAAGACATACGAGATACATGAGAATGCCATACACGCCAGAGGGGAGACTCAGGAGGGAGAGACCTTCGCCTGAGGGGAGGATAAGGTTCCCAACTGTGATACCCACAGTTGCATTCTGAATACCAGTAGCTATGGCGACTGAAACTGCTTGAGCCTCATTCATCTTAAATAGATGAGCACTGCTGTAGCCCAGGAGTAACATGATGACAATAAGGGTTACAATGCCAGGTCCCAGGATGGTGACGTTATTCACAAACGTGTCCCATTCACTGGAGAGGGCACCAATCACAATGATTACAAACAGAATTGCAGATATTTTGCTGGCTTTGGGTTCAAACCCGAGGGTGAATGCTTCCGCCTTATGATGTACAAGCAATCCAATGGCGACGGGGATTGCAGTGATGAGAAACATCGTAATACCCAAAGTCAGCACCTTGATTTCCGGGGCTTCCGCACCCATGAAATAGGCAATTGAAAACCCTGTGATGATGGGTAGGGTGATGACGCTTACGATGCTGACAACTGCCGTATACGAAATGGAGAGCGCTGTATCTCCTTTAGCCATTTTGGTTAGAATGTTTGATGTCACACCACCCGGGCAACAGGCAAGTATCATGAGACCCACTGCCATTTCCTTTGTTAATCCGAAGAGCAGAATCAAACCAAATGCAACAAGGGGTAGGAGGATCATCTGATTTAAGATACCCACTGCGAACACCTTTGGTTGGTTCGCTACATTCTTGAAATCGTTAATGGTAAGACTCAGCCCAAGGCTAAACATGATAAATACAAGGGAAAGGGGTAGAATGATATCAATAATCATAGAAACACTCCATTCATTGTTATAATTTTGCTGGTAGAATAATGGTTCACGAACTTGAGTGGCTTGACAAGTGTCAGCCAGTTCACCCGATTCCCATTTTTTTTGGTTCAATCCAAATTAGATAATTCTGCAAGCAATAATACTCTTTTTCAAACAGTACCCATTGTGAATATCATCCCTTCCCTTGGTGGAATTTTGAGACCTTGTGAGCAACAAAGAGCCGGTTATTTTTTACCCTGGATATATTTTCCAACTGAAATATTGAAATCTGGAGAAGGAAATGTTTACCAAAGCCATCGTTCGAACACCAGCACCCAGTATGATCAACGGGCTCACATCGGCCAGGCTCGGCAAACCAGACTTTGATTTGGCACTCAAGCAGCATGCAGAGTATATCCAGGCTCTGAAATCATGCGGCTTGAAAGTGATCTGCCTGGATCCAAATGCTCAATATCCAGATTCAACCTTTGTTGAGGATGTGGCTCTGCTTACAAATAAATGTGCCATCATCACCAATCCTGGTGCCCCATCACGGCGTGGAGAGATATCCGGGATGCGCGAAACCCTGTCTGCCTATTATGAGGATATTGAAGATATTCTCGCACCTGGATTACTTGAAGCTGGCGATGTAATGATGGTGGGCTCACATTTCTATATCGGCTTATCTGCACGAACCAACCAATCGGGAGCCGATCAATTGATGGCTCATCTTCAAAAATATGGACTTGCAGGATCTGTAGTTGAATTGAAGGAAGTTCTCCATCTGAAGACGGGGGTAGCCTACCTCGAGCACAATAACCTGCTGGCCTGCGGTGAGTTTCTGACTCATCCTGATTTCCAAAAATTCAACATTTTGCCCATCGACAGCATTGAAAGCTATGCTGCCAACTGCATCTGGGTGAATGACAATGTCCTCATTCCCCAGGGATATCCCCATGCCCTTGAAACCATCAGCAATGCAGGATATGAAGTCCTGGAAGTTGATGTGTCTGAATTCAGGAAACTCGATGGCGGTTTAAGCTGCCTCTCACTCCGCTTTTAAATAATTAGAGTACTTGCTAATTGATCATCGATAAATGCCCTAACCCGTTTAAAGATGACCATTTATATCTCAAAATAGAAGTTGCATTTCGTATGCCTCCAAAGCAATTTCTGCCATTCTAATAGAAACCTGATGGGGAAAATCATGAGCGAGCAAAAAAACGGTCTAGATGGAATAATCCAGGAACTCCGAAATCGGAGGGTTTTCCGAGCCGTCGCCGTGTATCTCGGGGTGGGTTTTGCCCTGCTCGAGGCTGCAGATATTGTCATCCCCATGTTGGGACTACCAGATTACGTGGTCAAGGCTGTTTTTGGTTTACTTATAGCTGGTTTTCCAGTAGCTGCTGCTCTGGCCTGGTCATTTCAGTTTACATCAGATGGTCTACGCCGCTCACCTCAATCAGGAGAGAAACAGACTGCGAAAGAAAAACCATTAACCAGTAATGTGATAATCATCGTGCTACTAGGGGTACTGCTTGGATTCCAGGTATATCCAACCCTGTTTGGCGGAGGACCGGAATCTACGTCTGACTCCAGCGTATCACAATTGGATGAAAAATCAGTTGCAGTACTTCCTTTTACAAATTTTTCATCTTCAGAAGAGGATGCCTATTTCGCGGATGGTATCCATGATGATATTTTAACCCAGCTTTCAAAAATACGTGATCTAAGAGTCATATCCAGAACAACCATGATCAAGTATAAAAAAACAGAGAAAAGCATACAGGAGATCGCCAAGGAGATCGGTGTAGCCAATTTGTTGGAGGGGAGCGTACGGAGAGCAGGGGACCAGGTACGTATTGTGGCACAGCTGATCAATGCCAAAACAGATGAGCACTTGTGGGCTGAGACCTACGATCGTGCCTATGCCGACATTTTTTCTATCCAGAGCGATGTAGCAAAAAAAATCGCAGGTGCGCTAAAATCAGCCCTCAGTCCCGAGGAAAAGGCTGATTTGGATGAAATCCCCACAACGAATATGCAAGCCTATGATTTATTTTTAAAAGGGAATTATTACTGGCATACCAAGACTACCAAAGAGGGCAATATGAAAGCTGTTGCCATGTACGAGGAAGCCATCAATCTTGATTCCGGCTTTGGCTTAGCCTATGCTCGTCAATCCATTGTGCATTCAGTCCTGTATCAGGCGGGAGCTTGGGATCCAACCCCGGAGAGGAAAGCACAGGCAAAAAAATCGCTAGATATGGCACTAGCATTGATTCCAGAGCATCCTGAGACACATTTTGCTCATGGTATCTACTACAACTGGTGCCTCAATGATAGAGAATCTGCCATCATTGAGTTTGCACAAGCTGCAGAGGGACAACCCCAAAATGGTGAGATAGCTAATCATCTGGGTCAACTATACGCTGAAACAGGAAACTGGACCAAGGCTGGGAATTTTCTAATAAAAGCTTTTGAGTTGGATCCTGAGGTTATTGGTCATGCAGCCTGGGTAGCTGGATATTATTCTTTTAATCGGGATTATGAACAGGCTGAAAAATATTACCGTATCGCCATTCAAACTTTCCCGGAAAATCATTTGAGTTATCGTTTTTATTCGAGACTCAGAAGAATCGCCTATGGTGATCTGGAGGGTTCGCTGCAGATTCTGAATGATGGCATACTAAATGTAAATCAGCCGCGATTTCTTGTAAGGGAAAGAATTAGTCATGCTCTAACTGCCAGAGATTTTGAATCAGCACTTAAGATTATCGAGGAGGATTATGAAGGTGATTTTACGGCGTTTCACAAAGGTATAGCCCTCTATAATCTTGGAGATTTGGATGAAATGAGCACCGAGTTAGAATTATCGCTCTCGAACTTGAATGCACGAATCGATGAGCGACCAGATGATGCGTATTTGCAAAGCAGACTAGGGGTGGCGAATGCTTTATTAGGTCGAAAAGATGTAGCTATAACTGCTGGTAAACTGGGTATTGAGCTCGAACCAGTTAGTAAAAATGCCTTAAATGGTCCTGATCACCTGGAGCTCATGGCTCATATATATTCGCTTCTAGGTGAAGCAGATCTTGCCTTCGACATTATTGAAGAATTGCTCAGCTTTCCCAACGATTTTACAATCTGGAGTCTTAAACTGCATCCAGCCTTTGACTCACTCCGAGATCATCCCAGGTATAAGAAACTGGTGCGCGAGCTAAGCTAAATTTATGACAGAAGCTCAAAACGGTTTTAGTCGATTTATCCAGGAACTCCGTAACCGGCGTGTGTTGAGAGCTGCTGCCGTTTATCTGGGTACTGGCTTTGTGATCCTAGAAGCTTGCGATATGATTTTTCCCAGAGTGGGCATTCCCGATTGGACTATATCACTTATTTTGGGCATGCTAGCTGCTGGTTTTCCGGCCGCATTGTTTTTATCGTGGTTCTATGAAGTTACCCCTGATGGGATGGACAGATCACAAGTTTCCGATCAACCCCAGACAGTCAATCAGAAACCTCTCACCGGTAATATCATCATTGCAGTGTTAACGGGAATTATAATTACGCTTTTGATAATCCCAAAAATATGGGAATCCGTTTAGTCAGCTTCAGAAACTGCTCGGCTTTGCCGAAAAGGTGATGAATTGCTGGTGATAAACGTAGATGTGTGAAAATTAATCGGGGTAGAATCTTCATGACAAGATGGCTCCTAAATGCTGGACTGAGGCATAGCTGGAGTTTATACTGGTAACCCGGCAAATTGGAGATTTTTGTGATCGAGATGTATTTGAGACCGGATAGACAAAATTTAGAGAAGATAGAAGGCTAGTAAAATGATATACCGTAGTACCTACAATAAGATTGTCGAGAGAATTCATGGGATTAATGATGAAATCAAACAGAATACAAAAGATATCAAAAGAGCAGCTGATTTCGGAGATTTGAAAGAGAATGCCGAGTACCATGCTGCCAAAGACAATCAAGCCCACCTACATAACAAGCGTCATCGTTTTGAAAAGCATTTAGATGAAGAGGTTGTTGAACCAGGAGATGTAAAAGCTGATAGAGTATCATTCGGGACCCAGGTCACATATAGCGATGGCGACAATACCATCACGGTGTCTATGGCCGGTGCGGCAGAATATGAATTGGAACTCTATGAGAATATTGTCACGACGTCATCCCCCTTTGCTCAACGCGTGTTGGGTAAAAAGGTGGGGGATACACTGACTCTTGATCTCCCAGATGGAGCCAAAACCTTGACCATCCTGGATATTCAACTGCTACAATAAATCCAGCAATATTCATCCACCTGATTCCAGGGGATAAGTTGTGCATTGCCCCGTGTGGTATCCACACACGTTTACAGATGTTAAAATCCACTAGAGGGAGTCCCTATGCTCGCCAATATCAGATCAGAATTTCTCCTTGATCCAGATATACACTATCTGAACCACGGATCATTTGGTGCCTGCCCGCGAGAGGTGTTTAGAGACTATCAAAACTGGCAGCGTATCCTGGAGAGAAATCCCATTGATTATTATACCCGGCAGCTGAAGGGATTGTTTGGCAAGAAGGCCAGTGGCCCCCTTGAAGAAGCTCGAACAGCGCTGGCCGATTTTGTCAACGCTGATGCGGCAGGGATGATTTTTACGCCCAATGTGACCGTTGCTCTGAATGCTATCGCGAATTCCATTAAATTACAGGCTGATGACGAAGTTCTTGCTACGGATCATGAGTATGGAACTATTGTGGCCACCTGGGCTCGAAAATGCACCCAGAACGATGCGATTCTCAAAGAGGTAGAGATTGATCTGCCCGTATCAACACAGGCTGAGTTTGTCGATTATTTCTGGAAACAGGTGACTCCAAACACCAAAGTGATTGTTATGAGTCACATCACCTCGGCAACAGCACTTGTTTTACCTGTAAAAGAGATATGCCAGCGCGCCCGGAAAGCCGGGATTATCACTGTTATTGACGGTGCCCATGCTGTTGGGCAAATTGATTTAGACCTTGAAAATATAGATGCGGACTTCTACACCAGTAATTGTCATAAGTGGCTGCTTACTCCCAAAGGCACGGCTTTCTTGCATGTTCATGCTACCCAGAGAGCGGCTTTTGAACCTCTGGTAATAAGTTGGGCTGAGATCAATCAACCTTCCTTCTCTCTGCGACATGAAATGTGGGGTACCCGGGATATGGCAGCTTTTCTATGTATTCCTGCTGCACTTCGGTTTCGTGAAAAACATAATTGGAAAACCCGTCATAGAGAAGCGCGTGCACTCCTGTATGAGTTCCGTGACAAATTTTCAATAGAATTTGATAGAGAAACAATCTGTGATCAATCCTGGTTGGCTCAAATTGCGGGTGTTCTGCTACCTGCTGAAACAAAGCTATTTGAACTGTGGCAATATCTGTGGGAAGAGCACCGCATCGAAGCCATGATTACCAGATGGCGAGAGGAACCCATTATTAGACTCAGCTACAATGCGTACAATACGCCAGATGAATTGGATTTGCTGCTACAAGCTATACGTCAATACCAAAACCTTTGACCTAATCAAAACCCAGTTGAAACACCTCTTCAATACTTAACGCAAACACTTGAGAGATTTCATAGGCCAGCTTGAGGGAGGGATTGTATTTCCCCTTCTCCAAAAAAACGATGGTTTCCCGACGTACATTGACTTTGTCAGCCAATTGCTGCTGGGTCAGATGATCTCTTGCTCTCAACTCTTTAATCCTGGTTTTCATGGGGGATTCCATTCCGTTTGAAGTAGAGCCAGGTCACTCCGTAAATAGCTGCTGCCGCCATGATTCCGATACCCAGCATTTCTTCGGAATCTGGAAATTTGCTGCGAAATATAAAGATCGCAAACCAGGTCATCATGGAGTAGCGAAAGGCGTATGCTCCAGCATGGATTTCAAGAACTCGACTCATCTCATCTTCTAGTGGGATGCTATTTCGATTATCCCTGGCATTTCTAATACTGCGATAGATGGGGACGCTCAACATGAGAAGCATCAAGACAATAATTGCTATCATTTTAAAACTCAGCATCGGCTCATACTTAAGCAAGTAAAACGCCAATCCGCCAATTAGACTTACTGAAAGGATTGGAACTAAAAATATGCCACTACTTTTTTTGGTCATTATAACCTCCAGTTATATAATTCTAACATAAAGTAATGTAATTCTAACATTTTGCAATTAAATGTTAGAATTATCTAACTAATTGGAGAGCCCCTCGCTCTTTCACAAGGGAATGAGGATGCTTAAATCCGTCCACCCCACATGTCTTTTCATGGTGTATTTAATGGATTTGTCCCGATATTACCAAACTCGTAAATAGCACGGCATTTGGAGCCAAAATCTTGAAAAGAATTATACTCACCCTTCTGATTACCCTCTTGACCTTCCCAAATCTTTATGGACGTTGGGGCTGGAACTCGCACCGCTTTATCAATGCTGCGGCTGTCAATCATTTACCAGAATCCATGTCATTCTTTCAAGATCATCGCGACTATCTATCACAGCATGCCGTTGATCCCGATACGGATGCCGATCCTGATAATTATCACTATATAGATATTGATTATTATCCAGAGTTTTTTACGGAGACGCTTCCGCATATATGGCAGGACATGATTGATTTATATGGCCAGGATACAATGGAGGACAACGGTCTGGTTCCCTGGGTGATTGAATGGTGGTTGGCCGATATGACAACCCTGATGGAAAATGGAAACTGGAACGATGTCTGGCAAGTTGCAGCTGAATTAGGACATTATGTCGGTGATTCGCACCAAGCCTTGCACCTTACCCTGAATTTCAATGGGCAACTCACCAATAACTATGGCATTCATTCACGATATGAGACCCAGATGATAAATCCTCATCTAAATGAAATTACCTTTCCAGATTCAATAGCCCATTATTGGGAAAGCCCCAGGGATTCAATTTTTGGTTATATAGAAGATATTTATCCAATAGTTGATCTCGTGATGGAGGCTGACGATAGAGCTTATCAGGTGGACCCAAATCACAATGATACCTACTATTCTATGATGTGGAGTGATCTTGGAGATCTAACCACATGGAGTTTGAATCGGGCTGCTGTAGATTTGGCAAGCATTTGGTATACAGCCTGGGTAAATGCTGGCTCTCCATACCCCGCGGGTGTTAGTGTACATGAACTGGTGGCTCCAAAGGATCATCAAGTTCATGCATTTCCAAACCCATTCAACGCTGAGATCTCATTTGTAATTAATTTTGATCAAAGCGCCAATGCCAGTTTGAAGATCTTCGATATTAATGGGAATTTGATTTCGACGCTCTTTCAAAGCAATTTTATGCCGGGAGAGTATGCGTTTCATTGGAATGGGACCGATAGTAATGGTTTCAGTGTGAGTTCGGGTGTATATCTAATGGAGTTAAATACATCTGAGTTACATCGCGTGAAAAAATTAACTTTGCTTAAATAATAAGATTCCAACCTGGGAGGGTAGAGACATGAAGCAGGATTTTTATCAAAAAATGAGATCAGACATTCGGGAATGGGTGAAAACCAAGACCGGGAAAGAAAATCAGTGGTCTGAATATCTTTTGCTTGCCCCGGATCTTTTCCATCTGCTAGCGAAATTAGCTTTAGATAAAGATCTCCCTAGTAGCGAGAAAGCCAAAATCGCTGGAGCCTTGGCATACTTCATCTCACCCATCGATCTTTTCCCTGAAGCACTTATTGGACCCCTGGGCTATCTGGACGATGTAGCGTTGGCTGCTTACGTCATTAATTCTGTCATGAAAAATTGTGATCCAGGCATTGTGACAAAACATTGGGCTGGAGAGCAAAATATCTTGGATTTGGTACAACAGATTGTCGATGTGGCTTCTGATATGTTGGGGAATAAAATTTGGGATAAACTTAAGGGGATGGTTAAGTAATGAAACGACAAATTGATATGAAAAGCGTTCTCATTGGAGTGTTGACAACTCTGTTATTAATGTCACTCATATCTGCCAACAAAGATGAGGCCGAGATGGGTAATCTTAGTGTGGGATCTATTACAATCCGCGATGGGGGCGGATTCAGAATTCTCTCCCGTGCCGGTGAGAATACTGTACTCATTTCTGGATCTGGTCAAGGTGGTGGCAGTATCATGCTCAAAAATGCTCTGGGGGGCGCTTCAATGAAACTTGGTGCAAGTGAGGATGGACAAGGTGGATTCAAGGTCTACAACCAGGAAGGGAAGATGAGCGCACATCTTGGAACTGGTGAGATGGGTGGTGGATTTATTCGAACCTTTGATAAGCATGAATCTTCTACTGTTTACCTCGGGACCAGTGAAAAAGGTGGAGGTCAACTCACCACTTACAATGAAGTTGGAAATGAGACCGCATTTCTAGGAACAGGTACGGTGGGGAATGGATTTCTCCGAACAGCCAATGAATATGGGAAGATGAGCGCTTACCTGGGGACTGGTAATTCCAGCACAGGAATGGTGTTACTTTGTGACCGAGATGGAAATACAAAGTGGGTTGAAAAGGTGGATGATTAGCAGATACAGATGTACAAGATCATAATACAGAGTGATGCATTAAGCGGTGTATGGAAAAGATTTGATTAAACCCTCAACACTGGGGCATCGATTCAGAAAGCAGATAGATTTGCGGGGACCCTTCCGACTGATAAATTCGAATGCGGAGATGATGGACCAGGAACTGGTTTCCATATCAACTCTGCGTCAGGACCAGAGAACCAGAGAGTAATAATTTTAAAAGGGATTTTTGTGAAAATAGATTTAAGATGGAAGATTGTGTTATTTATATGTTTGCAGGTCTTTCAGGCCTGTTCAACCCCAAGAGCAGCAAAAACTGAAAGTATGAATATGAATATTATACCTAAGCCACAATACATGATGGCCCAGGAAGGCGAGTTTATTTTTGCTCAAGCCACTTCCGTTTGGATTTCTGATGAAATTGCCAACAAGGCATTTTTCATGGAGTATTTAAGTTCATTGATCCCAAATATGAGCGTTGGTACACAGGGAAAAGCGGATATTGAATTTGATCTCAATCAAGACGCCAGCTTACCGGAAGAAGGCTATCACTTTCAAGTGAACAGTCAGAACATCAGAATCACAGCACAAGAGGATCCGGGCATATTCTATGGCATACAGACATTGCGTCAGCTCTTGCCGCCTGCTGTTGAGCCAGGTGTTAACACGCTGGTTGGTCACAAGATTCAAGCCGTGAACATTAAAGATTATCCACGGTTTGAATGGCGTGGTATGCACCTCGATGTCTCGCGTCATTTTTTCCCTTTAGAGTTTGTAAAAAGATATATCGATATGATCGCCCTTCATAAGATGAATGTATTTCACTGGCACCTCTCAGATGACAATGGGTGGCGACTTGAAATTAAGCGTTACCCGAAGCTAACTGAAATTTGTGCCTGGCGTGTAGATCGAGAGCATGAGGACTGGCGCAAATGGTCTCCTATTGAGGCAGGTGAAAAAAGTACCTATGGTGGTTTCTATACTCAGGATGAAGTTCGGGAGGTTATCGAATATGCAGCATCCAGACAGATAACGGTCATTCCTGAGATTGAGATGCCCGGACATTCATCAGAGATATTCGCAGCTTATCCTGAATTATCATGTAAGGGTGAAAGACTGCCCGTCCGTCCAGGGAGTTATTGGCCCAATGAAGATATTTTCTGTGCAGGAAACGATTCTGTGTTCGTTTTCCTGGAAAATATCCTGGATGAGGTTGTTGAATTATTTCCAGCCGAATACATTCACATTGGGGGAGACGAAGCCCGTAAAACCCATTGGAAAACTTGTGAGAAATGCCAGAATAGAATCCAGACTGAAGGGCTGGCCAATGAGCATGAATTGCAAAGCTGGTTTATCCAGGAAATGGAGAAGTATATCATCTCTAAAGGCAAAAAACTTATCGGGTGGGATGAGATACTGGAAGGTGGCCTGGCCCAGGATGCGACGGTAATGTCATGGAGAGGTGTTGCTGGTGGAGTAGCTGCCGCGAAGGCGGGTCATGATGTTGTCATGACACCAACATCACATGTTTACTTTGATTATTACCAGGGAGATCCCAAAACCGAGCCGCAGGCCATTGGAGGTTACACACCTCTCAGAAAAGTCTATAGCTATGAACCCATCCCAGAAGAACTAAGCTCAGATGAAGCAAAATATGTCCTGGGATCCCAGGCAAATTTATGGACTGAGTTCGTGAAGACCCCCGCCCATGCGGAATATATGGTGTTGCCCAGAATGACTGCATTATCAGAAGTATTGTGGACGGCCAAAGATCTGCGGGATTGGCCAGATTTCCAGAAACGCTTACAGTATTTATTGCCCAGATTTGAATCGCTGGAATGGAATTTCAGTCCCGGTACCTTTCTGGTGAATATTTTACCCGGGCAACTTTTTAAACGGGGCGAAGTAGAAGTTGAATTATTGTCAGAACAGACAAACTATGATATTCGCTATACGCTCGATGGTACAAATCCTGACGATAGCTCACTGTTATACACAGGAAAGCTAACGCTAAAGCAGGATGCAAAAATTCGAGCCGGTATTTTTGATGGTCCCAAGAGTTTAGGTCGCATAGCTGAAAGAGATTTCTTGTTCCACCAAGCCCTGGGGAGCAACACTGCGTATAGGTTGAAATATCATGCCCGCTACACTGGCGGTGGCGATCAGGGGCTGGTTGATGGAATCCTGGGTTCAGATAACTCAAAAGACGGTACATGGCAAGGTTTTGAGGGCAATGATCTGGAGCTTACCATTGATCTGGGTGAGACCAAAAAAATATTTCAGACAGAGATGAATTTTTTGCAATCAACGAAGTCCTGGATTTTTATGCCGGAGTATCTGGAGGTGAGTTTCTCACGAGATGGTGAAATATGGAGAGTGATTCAACGAGTGAGTAATGAAGTTTCTGAGAAAGATGAAGATGTTTCAATTAATCGGTTAACTGCTGACTTTCCAACAGAGGCAACTCGCTTTATTCGGATTGTGGCAAAAAATAGAGGGGTATGTCCAGAATGGCATCCAGGATCTGGTGAAAAATCCTGGATATTCTGTGATGAGGTTGTAGTTCGATAATCACATAGGAGTTATAATCTGGAGTTTCCTATGATTTCTCAGGCTTGTACTGGAAAATCTCTTCCAGAGGGACTTGAAATACACCGGCTATCTTAAAAGCCAGCTCAAGTGTAGGAGAATATTTTCGAGATTCGATTGCAATAATCGTCTGTCTGGTTACACCGATATTTTTGGCAAGTTCCTGTTGAGTCATTTCATCATGATTAAATCTTAGCTTCCTCATATTGTTCTGAATACTGCAGAGTTGCATTACACACCTCGTTGGTAATATATGAGCTGGGCAACAAATCCTACAATTTCTGAGACCACAAAGAAGACGATAAACACATTCATCAACATGAGAGCTGATGGGTTGAGATAGAAGCTCATACAGGCAATCCACACCCCCGAAATAAGGACGTAATGTGAAATGCTGGTTGCTTTCAATCTGATGAGACTTTCCCGCTCATCTCCACCATCCTTTACTTCATCACTATAAATGATAGCCATGATGCTTTGAATCACGATTTGAGCAAATATGGTAACTGTAATGACACCAATAAATACACTGATGAGACTTGACTCAGGAAGGTCGGGATTTTCGATGACACCCAGGACCCGGCTGAAATAGTAGATAAACATGATAGATGTTATGATGAGGGATGCCCAGATGCTTTTTTCCTGGTACGATAAATTCATGTTAATGTTTCCTTACATAATGTTAATAAATACAGACACAATGTAAAAGATTATTAACATAACGCAATGCATAATTTGCAGAAAAATTGATAAGCATTACCCTGGGATCATATCAGGAAATTGCCTCCTGCGTTTTTCACCAAAAAAATATTGAAATTGGGAGCATCGATGGCGATGCATCCATCAGGATCGATAATTTACGCTCATCTGATTGTCATTCGTTATCGAAGTGGAGGGAGATCATTAATTTTGGGTGTATAGTTTTACTGGTTCTGCCCCAGAAAGAATGCGAAGTCCTGCCTGGGCTAATGCTTCCATCTCATTTTCCCCTGGTTCTACGAATATTTCGGCGAGTGCCTGGACACGTTGGGAAATTGAAGAGCATAACAATTGTGAATTTGCCATGCCTCCAGTCAGTAGAATTCCATCCAACTCAAATTTGAGTACAGAAGCCATAGCGGCTATCTCCTTGCAAATCTGATATACCATAGCTTGAAAGATGAGCTCAGCCTCAGAGTCACCTCTGTGAATTCTCTCTTCAACCTCCTGGAGGTCCGTAGTACCCAGATACCCCTTCAGACCGCTTTCCTTTGAGAGTAGGTCCTCAATCGAGGCACGGTCACGATTTGATTCAAATACCAGGTCCAGAATACCGGAGGAGGGCAGTGCACCTGCTCGTTCAGGGCTAAACGGACCCATCCCCAGGAGGGCATCATTGACATCAATCATTTGTCCATTGTGTAGCGCTGCCACCGAGATACCTCCACCCATGTGGCAGACAACCCAGGAACTTTCTAGATAATTCTTGTTTAGTCGCAAGCAAAGCTTTCTCAAGCTAGACTTTATATTGAGGGCATGGCTGCGAGATTTCCGCTCTATCCCAGGCACCCCGGATATTCTGGCGATAGGTTCAAACTCATCTGAAGTAATTGGATCTGATATATAGACTGGGATACTATATGCTCTACCCACTCTCTCGCCAATCAGAGCTGCCAGATTACTGGCATGTTGGGAGTATTTGTGTGTTCTGAGATCATCAAGCATGAGATCATTGACCTGATAGCTACCGCCACTTAGGGGGCGCAAGGGGGCGCCCCTGGCCATAATTATGTGAAGGTCAATATTCGCTGAATTCACAAAGCGCTCTACATCAACAAAGCGAGTATCCAATTGTTCAGTAATGCTCGCATCCAAACCAGAATGAACCATGAGTGTTTCATCCACAACGCTTAATTTCTCAATTTCTAAATCAAAACTGTAGATGGCCAGCTTGGTAGATGTCGAGCCAGGATTGATGATCAGAATGTGACCATGGTTAATCATATGCGTACTCTCTTATTATTTGGCACGAAATTAAGTATCTGAACTCACAAAACACGGAATTGTTAGCCAATATGTTAAGTTTTAATCCCAGAGGATTTTGATATGAGTATGACCTGCTATGGGAGCCCACTATATTGGGGAATGGAAGTCATACAAAAGATGCTAAAATGGCTGGACCCTATCATGCATTTGTATATGGCTTCATTGCTGTCACTTGCCACAGCAATCGTCTCCTTTCGATCTGAAGAACTTGATCAACAAACCTTGATCACCTTCGTGGCCTATTATTTCATCCTGGGCTCCATGACATTCATGTTCAGGTCAAGAATGAAACTTATCAATCCCAAAACGAAACAACTTCTTCAATTCAGCTTTTTTCTTTTGGGTTTCGTCCTCATGCTCACGGGTGTGCTTGGTATGCTGGCAGGAAATTTTAATATGGCTATCGTCTTTCTGTTAGTTCTATTTTCACCAGGTCTTGCAATTATGAGAGCTGGTCTACATTTTAACAAAACTGGAGAATAAATGTCCCTTCAAGCAACTCTATACCGTATTTCAATTGCATTTTTTATCCTGTTCATACTCGCGGCCTGTGGCGGGAGCACTCCCAATGGTTCCCAGACCTCCAGGACTTCACAAAATGTTGGCGATGAGGTTATAAGCTTTGACATACACGTTTTTGGTGAGGGGACTGAAATTACGACTGCAGGGCAGCACCTCATGGAACAGCCATTGGGAGTCATCGAATTAAGAGATGGCGAACAAAGGAATGATAGTGTACTGGTCATGGCAGTTCACGGATATGACTCCAGGGGTTATGAGTGGATTGTCGGGTTAAAAAATCTGGCTGACCATTATGGCTCTGTTTTCTTTTTTAGATATGATTGGGATCAATGCCCAGACCAGATAGCTGCAAATCTTGCCGCAGAGATTAAAAAGATAGAGAGGCATGGCAAATATAAGAAGCTAGTTATTTTTGGTCACTCATACGGAGGTATGGTTGTAACGTATGCAGCCTCTGAACTTGGGAAACTCAAGGCTGATATTCATGTTATTGCAGCGCCTTTGAGTGGTTTCCCAAAACTTTTGGATGAGTGTGATAAATTGAGCTACGATGATGGAGACAAGCTGAAATACCCCGAGTGGAATAAATCGGTTCGTCTCATTCAGCATAGAACTGTCCATGCCCAGGATGGGGCGTTCAGAGAATTGGCAAGTGATCCACAAGAAGTGGATTTGCCTTTTTATCAATCCCAGGAATTGCCACCTACCATGGATGGACATCGACTCGGTCACAATTGGTCGGTCACCTGGGTCCTTGACAAACATGTGGGGAAACCCCACCGCCTCTAGTTCATCCCAGCTTGTTGTGCAATCAGTACTTGCGGAAAATCTTACAGAGCATATTTTTAGCCCATAGTTATCAAACATTGAATGAGTTTGTCTTTAAGCTGGTAGGAGGCTCGCCGTGAATAAAAAAATCTTAATCTCTCTGATCCTTATTGTTGGATTCACATTGCCAGCTCTGTCACAAACGCCTGACGTATATTGGGGTTTGAACTGGTCCATGTCCGAGACTCAAATTGATTCTGCTCTCCAGGATGTGTTCAAAGATAAGAAGTTAGCAACCAAGACGAACTATACAGACAATCGTCAATTGTCTGGCTATTCATATCGTATTGCGGAGAAGGGGATAGCAAAAATCTATGTATGGTTCAACATCAAAGCCGATTTGAAAGTCTCAATCCACTCCATCGAAGTACTTTATAATTTTGATTATCCTTATGATGCCAAGCGTTTTAAGCAGGCCTACTTTGAAAAATATGGGCACGTTTTTGAAGAAAATGCAGCCCCCTATCAAACGACCGAAGGGACGTCTGTCGTGCTCCGTAGCGTGAAAGAACCTACCCCTGGAGTTCTGGGTCAGACCGTATTTCAGGTCAGTATGTTAAGTCCCAATCCGTTTGAGATGACAGAAGAAAATATGGATTTTCTTTTCTGATACACTCCACAGGTTTACCGGGTTAACTCTCAACAGTTTTATCTTCACATAGGGCATTATCATCCCTGCCGGCAGGGTGTTTCTCTTATTCCATAGCCAAAAATTGACATCGGCATATTTTTTGCCCCTCAGCCTTTATAGGAAGACGATAAGTAGTAGGAAGCGGAATAAGCGATGATCGCACAATACAGTCAACTTTTAGGCGCAATCATTCTGGTTGTTTCTGCTGTTATTGGGGGGATACTTATCCTTGCCCCGGGCTCTATTCGTTTACAGCGACCTGAGTGTGGCTGGGAGGGGTGGACCTTCAATATTTTAAATCTCTTATTTTTTCTGTTACTGATACCCCTGTGTGGTGCCATGATGCTTCTCGACATGCATGTCCCCATTTTTATTTGTATCAAATTGCAATCTACACCACTGATTATTGTGTTTGAATCACTGGGGCTTGTGCTTTTTCTGTTTGGCAGCATTCTACTTTTGTGGAGTCGACTTTCCCTCCGCCGGAGTTTTCGTCTGGCAGGTGTTAAGCCAAGCCAGACTGATTACCTCACCTTACATGGTCCCTATAAGAATATTAGACACCCCATGTATTTATCAGCGCTCATGGTCCTATTAGGTCTGACATTTATCTTGTCATCCATCGTAATGGCGATCATGTTTATTGTGATGCTTTGGCTGATCAAGAGACTTATCCCCAGGGAGGAGATCCAACTGGATCAAGCTTATCCCATTGCCTATTCTGAATATTGTCGTAGAGTACCAGGATCCATGTTTCCAACCAGGCAAAAATAGCTGAATCATTATTTCAGACTATTTGCTCATTGTCTGACAATTATAGATTTAACTCGTGCATTTATCCAGGATTCATGTTTATTTGAGTTCAGCTCAATAAAATCACCTCACCTTAATAATAGGAGTTGAAATGAAAATTTTTATTTCTGCAGATATTGAAGGTATTACAGGCATTGGACACTGGAATGAAACTGACAAAGCCTTCCCCAATGAGTATTCCTGGTTTCAAAAACAAATGACCGCAGAAGTTGCAGCAGCGGCTGAAGCTGCCATCGAAGGTGGAGCCACAGAAATTTTAATTAAAGATGCCCACGATTCGGGAAGAAATCTCATTCTGAATGAATTACCTGAACTTTGTGAAGTTGTGCGTGGCTGGGCAGGACATCCCTTGTCCATGGTTCAAGAGGTTGATGAAAGTTTTGATGCAATTATGTTTATTGGTTATCATTCCCGAGCCGGACAGAATACGAACACGCTGGCCCATACCATGTCTTCATCTCGAATTGCCAGAATGACTCTGAATGGTCTGGATATGTCAGAATTCTACTTGCACGGTCTGGCGGCTTCTTACTATGGTGTTCCCTCAATTTTTGTCTCAGGAGATGCAGGACTTTGTCAGGAGGTTGCCGAGCATAATTCCATAATTCAGACAGTGGCCACTATCAGAGGTGAGGGTAGCTCAGTTATTTCACAACATCCCGCTCAATCGTTGAAAATGATCCAAGCAGGGGTGGCAAAAGCCATTCGAGGAGATTTTTCCAAAGGTTTACTGCCCATCCCGAAAAAACTTGAATTTTCAATTGAATTCAAAAAACATCAGGAAGCTTATCGTGCATCATTTTACCCAGGGGCTTCTCTCATTAACCCGGTTACAGTAGGTTTTAAATCTGAAGATTATTTTGAACTTATGAGATTTAATCTCTTTGCTTATTAGGATAAAATAGCTTTTATAACCAATGCGTTTCAAAATCCCATTCACGCTTCTATTTATCTCCCTGGCAGTTTCACTGGTGGCGCAATCAGTTCCATCTGATTCCAAAGAGACGCCTACACACCCTCTGGATGTTTACCTCAATGAAATCGATGAAATGGGTCGTACGCTAAGTAATTGGAAAGGGGACTCCCTGGACCAGGGCTCATGGTTTTTTGGTTCATATGCCATGCTGCTTCTAAGCAATAATGGGAAGGGTGAAAATGTTCCATACGAGGGTCTGGAAGCCGCTATCCCAGAACTGTGGAGTGATTTCAAGTATCTTACTCCGCGCTATTTGGTTGAGTTGGCCGGGGGAGCGCTTTCCAATGGAAATTTAATGTCCATCAGGAAAGATTTAATCTTTACAAAATTACGGACAGAGGAACGTTTCATCATTGTGGTGGCCGGTTTTGGTTACTTGCGTATGCTTCAGGGCACTATTGGAGATTCACTATTTGCCATGGTGGTTAATGACGCCATGCAATTATCTACTGATCCTTCCTCCATAACAGATGAGCTTATAAAAAGTATGTCAACCCATTGCTGTGATGATCTTGCGCTTCAGTTCGAAAATGCCCTTATCAGTTCACGCTGGAGTGATGTCAATCTGGATTATGTCAGAACCAGACAGGATTCAATTGAGATTGGCATCGAGCATATTGGGGTATGGCATTTCCCCGTACAAGTAATGGTGATATCCACGGATGGGGACAGCACCTACTACACGTATGGTTTGAACCAAACCGCACCGCTGATGATACCAAAGATTGATGTGGCGGAAGTCGTTCTGGATGCGGATCATCTCCTGGCTGAGTATTATAGGTACAACAACCGCTGGCCCCGTTTACGCAATAATTTTCACCTTCAACCCTTTGGAGCTTTGCCGGATTGGACCAACTATCGCATGACAATTAATCCCAGTATCTGGTCTGATTGGGATGGAGAAAAACGGATTGGAGTAAAATTGACTTCCGGCTTTGGTGTGGACTTATGGCCAGCTTATCCCAGTGATTTTCGTCACCGCATCAGTTTAGAACTAAATGGTCACAAGCCCTATGATTCCAGCATGAGTTGGGGTGGACGAGTAAGTTATGGTCACCCACTAAATCTGGATAAACGCCTATTTTCGCATCTCAATGCTCATACGTATGATGATTGGTCAGGTATCAGTATTGGGTTTACCCGTTATGTAGGTAAGCAAACTTACCTGATTCAGGGGCCACGGCTGATATATCAAAGAGTAGGGTTGGCTTTTGAATATGATCAATATGGTGACAGCCTGATCTGGAAGCAAAATCAAAATATTCACATTATCAAAGGGTCTTATTCTGGCCTATCTCTGACCAAACAGGGAGACCGGATTTATATCAGAGTCAAGGCCGCCTCTGGTCAGGGTCCCCAGGGTAATTTTTCTATATTTAAAGCACAGACAGACCTTTCAGGTGTGTTTTGGGGTTGGGTTGTGGGAGGCATCCAATTTGAAACGGGATTCCAGAGTCAGTCGACGCCAGACCCCTATCAATTCACCCATAAATATGACTGGCAGGATGGATTGGCAGCTATACCAACTTTTCGTGGTCAAACCAAGCTGACTGAAAATACCAATGAGTACATGGGCTTGAGTTTATCGGGTGGTTATTGGATGTCCGGTATTCAGTTAAAAGTATTCACAAGCAGTATGATCGTTGATATGGATGAAGTGGGTTGGGACGGAGTTAAACCTCACTATGCGGCTGGATTTGGTTTTGAGCACAAATCTTTTTTCACAGCGGGTCTTTATTTTCCAATTTGGCAGTCTCACCCTCCTGAGGACGAAGAGCCCTGGGCCTGGCGTTATCAGGCGCGCCTTGTGTGGAATCTGTAGGTAGAAGACAAAAAAGCAGGAAACCTTGCAGAACACCCCTGCTAACTGTTCAATTTTATAGTTTGATCACAATCCAATTACTAAGTTAGTTCCATATTCAGAATCAACAGGAGGATGCTATGGAGTGGGTTTTATCAGTACGTGCTGAATGGCTAACACCGATAATGAAGATTTTCACCTTTCTCGGTGATGAGGAATTTTTCCTCCTCTTTCTACCCCTGGCCTACTGGCTGTGGAGAAAGCAGGTCATGGGTCGCGTAGGTTCGGTGCTGCTTTTTACATTTGTTCTAAATGCAGTCATTAAAGGTATCTTTCAGGTACCTAGACCCGATGTCATTGAGCATCTCGTACATGCTGATGATTGGTCCTTTCCCAGCGGTCATTCTCAGGGTGCTATGGTATTGTGGGGCTGGCTGGCCTATGAGCTCAAGGACAAGCGTGCCTACGTTATTGCTGCCATTCTCATAGCTGGAGTGGGATTCTCAAGAATATATCTTGGTGTACACTACCCCACAGATGTCCTGGGTGGTTTCCTGATTGGATTTATAACTTTGTATGTCTATTCCTGGTTATTAAAGCTTGCCCCGCAGGGCTGGCTCTATCTCGGTCCCACTCGACAGAGTTTGATCATCTTTGTACTTCTCATGGGGTTGTTTATGCTGGTCCCAGAACTATCTGAGGTGGCCATCAAAGGCGGCGCGGCATTCATCGGTTTTCTAACGGGTTACCTCCACGAGAAGAAATATCTTTCCTGTAGTTTCAAACCCGGTATGAACCTGGTCATCTCCAAGCTTGTCCTGGGGCTGGTAGGTATCGTTCTGATCTGGATGGGGCTAAAACAGGTGTTTATATCTATCGGCTACACAACAGATATGGCCATGTTTATCCGATATACACTTCTGGGCGCCTGGATCAGTTTTGGCGCGCCCTATCTCTTCTGTCAATTTGGTTGGAATCTGGAGAATAAATAACTCCGAAACGAGCAAATATATATTGGTGAAATACATCACTTTTTTGTGAGAAATAAAAACTTGGTGTGAACTGTCTTGGAAGAGGTCCTGCACAGGGTTATTATCACGGTCCAATGATGAAGCACGCAACAATATTTATAAACAAATCAAATTTCAATCTGGGACAAAAAAGGACTTTTTACATGAAAGCTTTAAACACGTTTATCAGCCTGGCTCTGATGACATCAATGGCCTTTGGCCAACTCTTTATTAATGAAATCGATTATGATCAGCCGGATCAGGATCCATATGAATTCATTGAAATAGCAGGTCCAGCTGGGACATATAGTAGTGTTGTGATTGATTTCATTAATGGGAACAACAATACATCCTATAGGACAGTTGACCTAGGTAGCATCACAATCGCAGACGAATCGAATGGTTATGGTTTTTATGTGGTTGGAGCGGCGACGGTTTCGGAAGCTGATATTACCCCAGCTGGGTGGCCAGCTTCCCACGCCATTCAAAATGGAGATCCAGACGGCGTTGTTCTATTAATTAATAACAACATTGTTGATGCCGTCTCATACGAAGGGGAAATGACTGATACTGATGGAAATGTCATGGAAGACGGTGGAACCGATTTCCCCTCGCCTGATTCCTCAATCAGTCGCATCGGAATTGATGGAACTCCATGGGAACATACTGGTATCACTCCTGGAGCTGCAAATACCAATCAGACTTTTGACCCCAACGTGAATTTTCCGCCAGTAGCCAATGCAGGTGCCAATCAGTACGTTGAAAGTGGTGCAATCGTTTCTCTGGATGGGAGTGGTAGTAGTGATTTTGATGGAACAATTGCTTCCTATCTCTGGGAACAAGTTTCAGGCTCAAGTGTGACTTTAACCAATGCTACGAGCGCTATCGCCAGTTTTACTGTACCCACTGTCACTGAAACCAGTACCTGGGTATTTTCACTCACTGTCACCGATGATGAAGGTGCCACAGCCAGCGCGGAAACAGAAGTTATTGTCCAAATTAGTACCATCTTGACTATCGCTGAGGCAAGAACTCAAGCCTTGGGAACGCTAGTCACAACTACAGGGCTAGTAACGAGTGTGAATTATTATGAGGGCAATGGCGTCGATTATACTTTCCAGGACGAAACGGCAGCTCTTCATATATACCGTGCAGGTGAATTACTTGTTCTTGAATTAGGTGACGAAATTACTGTGACGGGAGAAATCTCAGCTCCTTATGATGTCATTGACATTGTCCCAACTTCTATTGATCAGATTGTGATAAACAGCACTGGGAATACTTTGCCAGAACCACAAGTTATTACAGTAGCTCAACTCATGACAGACGGTGAAGATTATGAAAGCGAGCTGATCAAAATTTTGAACCTCTCAACTGATGGTGGTGATCCATGGCCAACGTCTGGAAATAATGCAAATATGAACATTATCGATGGCGGTACTGGTTCGGCAGTTATGAGGATTGACAAAGATACCCAGATCGATGGAACAGTGGAGCCGGTGTGGCCTGTGGATGTTATCGGCGTTGTCACTCAATTTCAGGGTACAAATCAGATACAACCTCGCCTCGTATCTGACTTTCTGTCGAATATTGTGAGACCGACATTTACCAATGAAATACACACACCTGAATTTGCAACTTCAGCCAATGAAATCACAGTAACTATTGATATTGTACCAGGTGATGAGACACAGAGCATTAACTCAGCCGTACTGATGTATGGAACGGGTGGAACACATTTAAATGAAAGTGAAATGTGGCTGGATAATGGCAGTACCTACATGGGGATCATACCTGCCCAGGCAGCAAATTCTTTCCTTGAATATGAAATAATTGCAACAGCATTCACCACCTATGATTCAGGTATTGATACCAGCGAGTTTGACTCCTGGACTTACGAGCTGGCTATTGCCTCCTCCGAAGTCGCCACCATTGCCTCAATTCAGGCCAACCCTATCCAAGATCAGATCGTAACCGTTGAAGGCATTGTCACTATTGGTGGTGATTTGCTACAGCCCCCCTACACAAAAGCCTATCTGCAGGATGCCTCAGGCCGGGGTATCAATCTATTTCAATTTGATGAGCTGGATATCAACCGCGGGGATATGATCACAGTTGTTGGTGCAATTGAAATTTTTCAAACCACCGTTGAGATTACGGATTTTTCATACCAACTTATTTCCACAGGCAATGATCTGCCAGCTCCAGTTGTGCTAACCCCTGGAGAAGCCAATAATGCTGAATACGAAGGAACCTGGCTCAAAATCACTGGTACTATTACAGATACTTGGTCAGCCGGTGGTGGTCAAAACGTTCTGATTGGTGATGGATCAGACACATGCGTTGTCCGTATCTGGGAAACAACTGGTGTGGATGTTACACCACTGACCGTTGGCACAGAATGGTCGTTCCTCGGTGTTGAAAGTCAGTATAACAATACCTTCCAGCTTCTTGTGGCTTATGATGCAGATATCATAAGCACCAGTGCCATTGATGTGATAGATACAAAACCTTCACAATTTGCTCTGAATCCTGCTTATCCGAACCCCTTCAATCCCAGCACAACCCTGAGTTGGAAGCTTGAATCCTCTTCAGATATGATGTTACGTGTCATGGATGTGCGAGGTCGTGAAGTAGCTCGATTGGTTGAGGGCAGCACTGGTCCCGGGCAATTCTCCATGACCTGGGATGCCTCTGACTTAAGTTCAGGTGTATATTTCATTCAGTTGATTACACCAAACGAATCAGCCATTCAAAAGGTCATGCTACTAAAATAAATTTAATGAAATTGGCAAAAGGCGTTCTATAGGGACGCCTTTTGCATCAATAGTGTTGTTTAATGATTTTGTATACGATGAAACAGAAGTGAGAGAATGAAGAGACAAATAATTCAAAGCGTATTTTTTCTGCTCATGCCCTATCTGGCCATGGCGGTTGATCATCTCCTGATCAATGAGGTTGTACTCCAACCCTCAGCAGGTGAATACATATTGATCAGCAATCCTACAGCCGGGTCTATCAATCTCAGTGATTACTACCTGACAGATGGTACCGATAAGGCCAATGGAAAATATTACTATAATCTGCCCAGTGGTATTGACTATTGGTCAGGTAGCTCGACTGATTTTATTGTCCGATTCCCTGATACAACTATTTCAGCTGGTGGTTCTCTGATCTTGAGTATGGCCCGAAATAGTGACTATGAAACGACCTATGGAGCCAGCCCAGATCTTTCACTGAAGGACAATATGCTGGATGCAGTCGATGGCACATCTACAATCGGTGGCTCACCTAATGTCAAATTGGACAACACGTCAGAATCTCTTATTCTTTTTCATTGGGATGGTGTCTCATCCACTGTAGAAGACGTTGAATATCTCGTGTGGGGTACAGACAGCACCACAGCTTCAACGTACACATTGGATAAAAGTCCTGTCGCTGGTTATGCCGCTGATACACCAGTGGAAAATCAGAGTTTCATGGAGACCCATGTGGATGGTTTTAAACTGATTCGCAATGGGGAAGAGGGAACAGAAGTTTCTTCAGGTGGCAATGGGATTACCGGTCATGATGAAACCAGTGAAAATCTGGCTGATACCTGGTCTGTGGTTGATCTGACCATTGTCAAACCTGAGATCAATAATATCATTGCCACACCCTCAGATCCCGAGACTACAGAAGATATAATTATTACTGCCGATGCCACCGATGATGCTGGCATAAGTTCAGTTACACTGACCTACACCTTCCCAACAGAAACAGGCACACCTGTTGACCTGGTCATGGCATCTTCAGGTGGTGACAGTTACAGCGTCACGATTCCTGCCACCAATGCAGAGGGTACTCTCGCTTATTACATAACTGCATTGAATACTTCAGGTCTATCGGAGACGAGCCCCATTGGAGGGATTGCAATTACAGATCCACCCCCACCAGTGACGATCCAAACCATCCGTGGAAATTTCGACAGCTATTCGGGCACCATAGTGAATTTGAATGTTGTCGTAGCAATTGGTTCTGGCATCACCCGTACCGATAGAACGGAAGCCTATGTCCAGGATGAATCTGGCTACGGTATTGTTCTATCAGCTACAGGTATGTTGAACCCAGCCCTGGTCCAGGGTGATTCCATAAATCTGGTTGGTGAAGTTTCTGAATACAATGGCACCAAACAAATCATCAATTTTTCAAGCACCCAGCTTGCCACAGGCAGACCTGTGCCGGGTATTAGGACCATTACCAGTGCCGAGATGACTGCAGATGCAAATCAGGGTAGCTTCGTCAGGGTCTGGGGTGCCGTCCAATCCAGAAGCGATGGAATCGGAGGGGGATCAAATGTTGGCCTGGAAGATGCCGATGGTCTCGTCTCCATAAGAATTTGGGATACCACACATTTACTGGATGATTTAACTGCCGATAGTTTGCTCCAAGTAGGGAATCTGGTTCAGGTATTTGGTATTGCCAGTCTATACAACGATGACGGACAACTCCTGGCAGCCTATGCCAGCGATGTACAGCCCTATAAAGAAGGGGAGGACAGTGATGGTGGAACCAGCCTCTCAGTTGCGCCCTATCCCTTTGTACCACAACTGGCTGAAAAAATTCAATATACTTACAAATTTCCCGCAAATTCACGGGTAACCCTCAGGATTTTCGATATGTCCGGGCACATCATCACCACACTTTTCGAGGATTACCGCAGCCTGTCTCTTGAAGTGACCAAGACCTGGAACGGTCGCAATGAAATCTATCAGCTTGTGACGCCAGGAACTTATATCATGCATCTGGAAACAGTAAACCGCTCCACTGGTGAGATTTTGACAGATATGGCTCCTGTAGTCATCGGGAGTAGATAATGAAGAATTTAAATATGCTTCGACTCATAATATTTAGTGTATTGGTTGGTCTTTCATATGGGCAGGTAACCACGGATACACCATACAAATCAGCTGCCATGGGTGCCCTCATGGGGAGTAATATCGCCTATTCTAGTGATGGAAGCAGTCTGCTGCTCAATCCAGCATCCATTCGAAATATTGAGAATGGAACGGTTCTGGCCAGTACCCAACGCATCTACAATCAGTCCTATTTACCCCATAGTATCCTGGCGACAGTCCTGGACCTACCCAGTGGTCTGGGGAAACTTGGATTAAGCTTTGAATCCATGTCAGTTTCTTACCAGGATCAAACACTGAGTGGTGAAACTGCTCTGGGAGTGTCTCATGCATTTAATCTTCGTGAAGACCGGATATCAAGTTTGAATATGGGTTATACACTCAAGTATCTTTCCATTGATTATGGCCAATCTGCTGGTGTAACTGGTGATGGTTCTGATGGTATGGATCTAGGAAGTGCCACGGCCTTTGCAGTTGATCTGGGCTTTCAAGCGACCCTATCAAAAAGACACTGGCTTGGTGTGGTTGCACACAATATCAATCGTCCTATGATCGGTTCAGGAAGTGCAGCATTTAACCTGCATCGTGATATTCAAGCTGGTTTTTCCTACGCACCAACCCAGCAGGTTGTAACCAGCTTTATGCTGGTGAGTAGCCCAGGTTTTGACACTGAATTGCATGCCGGTTTGGAGTATGGCTTGAATACCTTTTTTACATTACGTGCCGGTATTCAATCACAACCCAACCGCTTTGGGACGGGCTTCAGTTTTAAAGCTAAAGGAATCGCTTTGGATTATGCGCTCCTAACCCATCCGGTCCTGCCTGCGACGCATCAACTATCGCTGGCCTATGACTTCGTAGATCCTTTCTAGAGCCATGCAATGATTAGACAAACATCAGTGATATTCAAGAGGGTAGGGCACATCACCATCATCAGTTTATTGATGCTGGGTCTGGCATGGGCAAATCCTGTGGATATTAATAATGCCTCGCTCTCAGAGCTACAAGACCTGCCTCTTACCGAAGGCCAAATGCTTGCGGTCTATGAGTATGTGCAATACCATGGTCCACTTGAGAGCATCTATGAATTGGTAAACGTTTCCGAACTGGAGCACGTCGATATAGAAGCTTTAAAACCGCAACTCGTGCTAAAACCAGACGAAAATGCTTCAACCAATACGCGTCTTCAAGATCAATATAGGAAAGTAGAGGATTGGACTTCCACTGAAGGTGCCAGTGAAGGTTTGATGGAACTCTGGCTGGAACGTCTGGCAGAACCCATCAATGTGAACACAGCCACCTATGATGACCTGGTATCCTTCCAGAATGTCAGTCAGATCGATGCCGTGGCAGTCCTTAAACTACGTGCAGAAGTTGACTCCATTGGATCTGCAAGATGGCTCAGAAATGCCATCGGTCTGTCATACTATGGTTACCGTAATTTGCGGGAATTCGTGACTTACAGCGAACCTGAGGATGGACAGATGCATGTCTGGTATAATATGGTTGTGAAATCCATCCCTTCTACCAATTCTGAAGAAGAGGCTGTAGCCACAATCCTACAGATTGAGAATCTGGAAGAATTGAAGAAATCGGAGCTCCTTAACAATCCGGCTTCAAGACCAGATGTTCTTCATAAACTGTCTTTTACTAATTCCCGTCACTGGAAAGCAGGCATATCCTACAATCGGCAGCTTGGTGAATCTCATCGCTATTTTAACGATGGTGATATTCCTGAAGTGAAACTCTCGTTTACTGTTTCCGATTATAATTTGGGACCTCTGCACTTGGATCGTATGGTTTTAGGTAACTTTTCTGCGACCATTGCTCAGGGGCTGGTGATGCAGTCCACTGATTTTCGATCACCTCGCTATTCGGGCTATGGATGGAACAAACGTGTCACCGGTATCTTTTCCGATCTATCTAGAACCCAACAGTATGCGCTGAGGGGTGCTGGTATACAGGGTTCCCTATTTGACAAGTTTAAGTTCATGGTATTTGCATCAAAAAACGATAGAGATGCAATACTCAATTCCGATGGTGAATCGTTTACCTCCTTGATCACTATGTATCCAAGAGATGACTATGATTATTTTGTCCAAGATACTCTGGATATGCTGAATGCGGTTGAGGAAGTGACCTATGGTGGAAACCTTCGTTATGAAATTACCCCGGGAACCTTTGTGGGATTTTCCAGCTATGAAAGTCTCTATGATAAGGAGTTGAGACCAGATCCCCTCCTCACTCTGATACTTCCTGGTAACACAGGATTATTTCTGAATTCCTCTGGGAATGGTGCCGATACGGAAGTGGCTGCCATGCATGCCTCATCAGCAGCTTCCTCACTCTGGGATGTGGCTAAATCTAATCGGCGTGTACAGGGGCTAGAGTTCAGTACGGTTATCAGCAATCTGGCACTACAGCTTGAATGGGCTGTCCTGGACAAGGATAGCGAGATACTATCGATTAAAGATGATCCTAGAGCGTTAGTGGCTAATGCCTATCTCCAATTTGACAATTTCAATTTCATGGTGCTTTATCGTGATTATGACCTTGGCTTTGACAATCCCTATCAGCGTAGTTTTTCAAATTATCAGCGCTATAAAAGCAGTATTTTTGAAGACTATTATTATTTGAAAAATCCTGCCTTTTCATACCTCTATGCTGGTGCTTCGCAACCTCAAGCCGAGCAGGGGATTTATGTCAGCAGTCGCTATCAGATGCATCGGGCCTGGTTGTTGACGACAAATTTTGATACCTGGACCCGGGTAGCTGATGGATCGAGGTATTTCCGGACAGTGGCAACACTTGAATATCGACCTACTTTTAACTATCGGTTCAGGGTACGACAAAAATGGCAGGCCCGTGGAAGATTCAATATCTTTGCACCAACCGGTTATGAAAACCGGGAAACCATTTTTACAGCCAGAATGAGACTTTCAGGTTTTGATCAGCTGCAGGTGACTTATGCTAATTCAGGGACTCAATTTGATCCACGTCGACGATTAACCATCGATTTAGCCACGGGAGCAAATAATAACTCTGCCGTTGGACAAGCCTATAGCCCTGGAAATGCCCTGGGCTTCACCGTGACTCATAATTTTACAGAAAGTTTTAAGCTCATTGGGCATATCGCCTACTATAAGGGCTTCTTCTGGAGCTTTGAGGATACTGACTTCCAGGTATTTGATTCCCCCAATGGATCAATTCGCTGGTACCTGACCACCTTCTCCCGTCTTGGAAATCACTGGGCTGTAAGAGCCAAACTCACATGGGACGAAGGTTCCGCTATTTCCAATTATGCCTATGGTACACCCTCCTCCTCCTCAAGATCGCCTCAGACAGGGGTAAACTATTTTACTGAGGCTACAGATTTCCGAATTCAATTGGACTATGCCTTCTAGGTGATGAATATGACAAATATACACAAAATGAATGATAAGAAGACCTCCATGGACACTATGAGACTTACACGAACTTTCAGCATAATTATGCTGTTATTATCAAGCTGCACGCTTTTTGCTCAGAGCTATTTTAATCCGTTATTGATGAATCAATTGGGGTTGTCCCACAGTCGAGATGTGGCTTTATCAGGAGCGAATACCTCCGATTATAGCTCGGCCATGAGTACTTTCAGTAACCCGGCCAATCAGGCAGGATTTGTTGGTCTTAAGTTGAGTGGTTCCTTTGGTGCCATAACTACAAATGAAAATCGATCCTTTCCTGCCATTGATCAATTTGGAGATGTGGTTACCAATAACATCTATGTGGTTTCCAAGGGCATACAAAACACCTTTTCGGGCGGGGCAACATGGGGCAGCGGTCAATTGTCAATCTCTCTGGCCTCAACACCCTTGCTTACCCCGGCTTTCTCATTTAAAGAGGAGATCAGAGGTAGCCTTTACTCACCAAACATCAACCGAGATCCTCTCATTGGATATCATCATCTGAGTCAAGCAGGTGTGATACAATCCAGTGGCGCCAGTCTTGGGACGGCTTTTGGGTCCTGGTCAGTTGGTCTTGGAATGCGCATGCTCCACGGTGTTGGTCTGGAAAACGAGTATGGCATATCAGTTTTGGATAGTGCAAATGTTTCTGCCCTTGCGGCTGGTTCAAACCTATTGAAAACCGAGAGCTGGGAACTGGATAATTCACCATTCATATTTAATATGGGAGTGATCAAGGATTTTGGTTTGCACTGGAGAATTAGCGCGAGCTATCAGTCTGCTTATTCAATTGAGTCCATACGCCAGGGTGCAAACCCCTTTTATGATCTCGCACTGGACTTACCGAGTTTGGAGTGGTCTTCGGATTCTCTGGGGTCAACAGTCAATATTCCCGCCCGCCTTGAGCTTGGTTTGAGGATGAAACCATCCAACAGCTTGCCCACATCAGTTTATGTGTCGCTAGCCTATCAGGACTGGACCCAATATGAAGTGAGCTATAGCGACTCGCTTTTGGAGGCTGATTCCCCATTTGCATACCCCATGCAGGAAGCATTTACGATAAGTGGGGGTATCGAACATTGGGTGAACGAAAATGTACCCTTTCGAGCTGGTTTTAGCTGGGCAGAATCGCCCATTGACAGTGAACTCTCTCAGGCAGTTCTCAGCGGTGGCTCAGGCTGGAAAAGTGGACCCTTGCAATTTGATGTGGCACTACAACTTTCGTCAGTAGGGTATCGGTATTATGATATTTTTGTCCCTGGTGAAATGTCAGCCAATGTCTATGAAAATGTTCGGGAATCAAAAACTAACTATTCAATCTCCATGAGTTATAGTCTGTGAAACGACTTCCCATACTGGGTTTCTTTTTTGTCGCATTAATGCTGGTGCTTGTGCAGCCAGATTATGTGGATGCCCAGACATCAACGTACAATAAAAAATTCGATTCTCCAGAGTACCTCAAAATTCATCTGCTTTTCACCAATGATCTACATGGAGGGATTTCCCCTTCAAAAGCTTGGTTTATGAATCCTGAATTTCCACCTGATCTTGGTGGTGGTGCTTCCATGTTCACCTATGTGAACGAGATTCGAGACCTGGCGAAAACGGAAGGATCAGAAGTTCTATTGCTGGATGGTGGTAACATATTCCAGGGAACACCCCTGGGTATGGCTGATTCAGGTCGTGCCATGGTTGACTGGATGAATGAGATGGAATATGATGCATCTGTTATAGGCTTGCAGGAATTCATGTTTGGGATGGAAAATATTTCTAACCTGAACGAAAGAGCCCAATTCCCTTTTCTTGGTGCGAATTTGAAGAGTGACCTCTATTCACCGCAGGCAAATCTCGTTAAAACATTTCAGGGCGTTAAGCTGGGGATATTTGGATTATCTACTGCCAATACACCCAGAAAGCTCTTACCAGGGCAAACAGCTGGTGTAGAATTCGGACGAGAAATTGTTGCGGCTAGAGAGCAAATCAAGGTGCTCAAAGATCAAGGTGCTAATTGCATCATAGGTCTATCGCACCTGGGTGTACCCTATCAACGTGAAGATGAATTTGCTGAATTTGTTGATACTTATGAAGATGAGAGTGATTTTAGTGACAGAGTTATTACAAACCTTGAATTGGGTCACCTGGTAGATGGGATCGATCTCATTGTTTCTGGTGGTACCAATGCAGGCTATAACACACCCTGGGAGGATCCACAGAAACATACACTGATTGTGCAGGGTTATGGTGGTGCCAGTAATATTGGACATATCGTACTTTATGTACATCGCAAGACAGGCACACTGGCCGGTTATAAGAACCCATTTGCAAGAGGTGTGTTATTCACTCTGAGTACGGATGATATTCATCCAGACCAGACCATGACAAAACATCTCACTGACCTGGAAAAGACACGCAGCTTTGTAGGGAAACGAGATTTTAGCAAGGCTCAGAACAGCCCTGCGTCAGGCGAATCATCAATACTGAAGAGATGGCAATTTGAAGTACCCAATTTTAATCGGGATAATTATCTCGATGTAGCTACCTGGAATATGGAGTGGTTTCCCAAATCCAAGGACAGTACTATCACTGCTGTTGCCGAGATTATGCAAAAAATTAATGCTGATGTCTATGCGGTACAGGAGATTGGAAGTCTGGAGCAATTTGCAGCCATGATGGATCTTTTACCTGCCTATGATTTTAAGGTTACCAGGCAATCAAGTTTTTTTGATCAGGCTGTGATATACAAGAAAAGTGTACTGGCCTATGTTGGCAGGGAAGAGCCCTTTGCCCACTCAGATTACAATTTTGCCGGTCGTCCACCGCTCCGCGTAGATTTTGTCTGGACAGTAGACGGGAAAAGAGAACCGGTTTCGATCATTAATCTGCACTTGAAGTGTTGTGGGAATGGTCTGGAACGTCGCAAAAAATCAGTAGCAGAGCTGCATGAATATTTGAGTCTGGGTATGGAGATAGGTGAGGAAAATATCATCGTCCTGGGAGACTGGAATGACCAGATTGATGATGTGGGAGTTTTACAGAGTTTTACAGCCTTCCTGGGTGATCCAGAAAACTTCAGATTTACCACTGATCGCATTGCCGGGGATATTGAACAAGCGTCTTATCCAAGTTGGCCAAGCTTCCTAGATCATATTCTGATCGGGAAGGGCTTTTTTGATGAATTTGAAAATGGCAGCACCATACAGACGTTGCCTGTAGCTGAGTGGCTAGGTAGTTGGGAAGAGTATGAACTGATTATTTCTGATCATCGCCCCGTGCTCATGCAGCTCAACATGTCCAAATAACCTGGAAACTGAGTTCACCGAAGCCTGAAGTTTCTAGCTGGGGGTGGACATTTCGACAGGCTCAATGTCCGGTATTGTCTGGAGGCTGAGTTTATCGAAGCCTGGGGCTTCTAGCTGAGGCGGACATTTCGATGAGTCTACGTTCGCGGAGCACAACCCACAGGCTGGTTCAACGTCCAGTATCAAAAAAAAATAGAAAAATATTTATAGAGATGAACTTAAATAAATTTAACCCATTAATCATTGTCCCAATTCTAGCTTTTCTGAGTACCTGCGCTGAACCTGTTGATTCAAATTTACCAACAGGTCCTCAGATTCCTTCAATTGATAGTGATGCCACCATCAGTATTGTCACCTGGAATATTGAAAATTTTCCACAACGGGGGACTCGCACCACAGATAGAGTTGAGATGATTATGGATTCTCTGGATGCAGATTTTTACTGTTTACAGGAGATTCAAGATAAGGGTGCTTTGGAGGATATCGTTGATCAGCTTGATCAGTACTCTGTGATCATTTCTGATGAGACCTCCTTTATGCATCTGGCAATCGTCTATAAGCAGGACTCTTTTTTGCCAGTATTCACAGAGAATCTATTCGCCAGTAATGATTACAATTTTGCTGGTCGTCCACCTCTTTTAGTGAGTTTCCTCTATGAATATGAGGGTCGTGAGCAAATACTCAATCTCATCGATGTGCACATGAAGTGCTGTAATGATGGCGCAGAACGCCGTCATCAGGCTTCCATCCTGCTGAATGATTACTTAAGGAATAAAATGGCCTGGGGAGACAGCAATTTTGTGGTTCCAGGTGACTGGAACGATGCTATCTACGATGGCGATGATTCTGGACAGTACAGTTTTGAGGCATTCTTAAATGATGGTGATAACTTCCGTTTTGCCACAGATAGCCTTGCAGCAACCGGGGCGGCTTGGGACGCTTCTTACCCGAGCTATCCTAGCTTTATTGACCACATTTTAATCAGTCGGTCACTCTTTGATGAAGAGCAACATTCCAGCATATCAACGATTCGACTAGATGAAGTGTTTGGTGATTACAGTTCAGTCGTATCGGATCATCGACCTGTAGTTTGGTCATTTAAACCTCAATAAACTCTCGTAGAAGATTTGCCCTCAACTAATCCTAATCATCAAAGTTGGGATAGATGGGAAATTCGATGATAAAATGGGCACCGGGTCCATCTTTTAGATTGACTGTTCCCATGAGCTGTTGCTCAGACAAAATTTTAAGTAGATATAAGCCCAGGGAATGAATTGAATCCCACACCACGGGTTTTTGAAGACCGATCCCGTTATCAATGACTTCCAGACGTAAATGCTCATCTTCATATTCAGTGAATTGTATGAGGATGTGTTTATCCTGCTTGGTAGGATCGGGGAAGGCATACTTCAGTGCGTTGGTCACCATTTCATTGATCATCAACCCACAGGGCACAGCGATATCCACAGGTAAGCTTATCTCAGGGATGTTTGTCCTAATCTCAATAGGTGCGGCCGGTCCACCAAAGGCGGCCTGGAGCGTATTGGTTAAATCCTGGATATAGGTGGAGATATCAATATTATCAAATTCAGGTGACCTATAGAGGGCATCGTGTACCAAGGCCATAGAATTGACTCGATTTTTAATGTCGTCAAGAGTTTGAAGTGTTTTATCGTTTTGTGTCCCTGCCTTTTGCAATCCGAGTAAACTGGCTACGAGTTGCAGATTATTCTTTACCCGATGATGGACTTCCTTGAGCAGTAGGTCTTTTTCGAGAATTGATTTCTCCAGAAGATTTCTCTGGCGGACGATCTCCGTAACATCTTCAAGAGACACCATGACCTGATTCGTCATTCCAACTATGTTCTTAAGCGGATAAAGAAGGATTTGAACCACCTTCGTACTTCCATTATCAGCTATGAAATTAACTTCAGGAATTTCGATGATGCTTCCCTCTGCTGCTTTCCTAAAACTCTTGCCTAGAGATAGCTGGTTTGCCAGCTTGTCGTCATCCACATGATAATCCCTGATAATTTCCTCTGGACCTTCAGCTCCCCAAAGTTCAACCCAACCAGAATTTAAATGGGTAATGTTTCCTTCAGAATTGTGGATAGCCATGGGGATTGGGGACTGGGCGATCACAGCGCGAAAATAATTTGCTCTTTCACTCGCTTTTACATGGGCTTTACGACGAGATTCAATCTGAGCATTGAGCTGTATGTTATGTTTTTCGAGTTCCAACCCCCGTTTAATCAGAAAATTTGTACGTAAACGATAAGCTATGAAGCCAATGAGAATGAATAGAAGAATACTACTGGATATGAACCACCACGTTTCATAGAACTCTGGATACATGATGATTTTTAGTGAGAGACCGTTATTATTCCAAACCTGATCATTATTGCTGCCCTTGAGTTGGAAGTTGAATTCCCCAGGAGGCAGATTTGTGAAGGTAACACTTCGTTGATGTCCAATTTGTCGCCACTCCTGGTCAAACCCTTCCATGTAATAGGCGTAGCTATTGCTACTTGGGTGATAATAGTCCAGACTGGCAAAGCTCAGACTGAAAAACAAATCATTTGGATACAACTCCAGTAGGGGGGTGGTGGTGATTGATTTTTCTAATATGACTCGGTCTTTGAATTTTTGATTGATGCCGATGGGTACGTTCATGATAGATAAATCTGTGAATTTGACCGGCGGAACATGGCGGTTACTCTTTATCTGATCTGGATGGAAATAGGTGATACCTTTTACGCCGCCAAAATACAGCCACCCATTATCAAGTTGGCAGCCTGCTGGGTTAAACTCCTTGCTCAATACACCATCAGCAATGCCATATGTTTTAAGTATTTTTTTCTTTGGGTGATATTGGGCCAGACCATTATTAGTACTCATCCACAACCAACCGTTGGCGTCCTGGAAAATGTTGTAAATAGCACTACTGGGTAGACCATCTTCTATAGAAAAATTTTCGAAAGTACCATTACGAGGATTAAAGCGGCTTATCCCACCACCGTACGTCCCCAACCATATATAACCATCACCATCCTCATAGAAACACATCACATCATTATTGGGTAGAGCAGTGGGGTCGCCTGGGGAAGCTTTATATTGTTTTAAGGTCATGGTGTTGCGATCAAACCCGATCAAACCTTCGTTTTCGGCTCCTATCCATAACTTTCCTCGAGAATCTTCGAACATGCAGTAGAAGGAAATATTCCCAAGATTTAGATCTTTATTTCCCGGTGTACGAAAGGTCTCAAATTCCAGACTTGTGGGATCCAGACGAAAAAGACCATCATTCCAGCTACCCAGCCAGATATTGCCCTCTTGATCTTCAATCATCGAGAGCAGGTAATCACTTTGGAGACCTTTAGGATTACTCGAATCGGCTTTTATATGCATGAAGGTATCCGAGTTATTTCTCAGGAGATCAAGACTGGTACTTGCACCGATAACCCAGAGGTTGTCATTCTGATCTACCAAGATGTCCTGAATCCCATCATCACTCAGGCTACCTGAATCCACCGGGTCATGGCGATATATCTTGAACTCATTCGTGAGGGGGTTGTAATACGTGAGGCCTGATGTCCATGTGGCAATCCAGAGATTACCTTTACTATCCTTTGCAATTTTAAGAATTCGGTTCTCGTGTAATCCCTCAGGATTAAGTGGATCGTAAGTAAGGTTGTGGAATTTTTTGCGATTGCGGATGTATTTACTAACACCGCCACCCGCCGTGCCAACCCAGACAATATCACCGTCATCATAGATTGATCGGATTGCATCATCGTTTAGAGCAGTTTCATCATAGACTTTTTTCCCAATAATCTCCAGCAGATTGCCATTTAAATCCAGGATCAATATCCCTTCGGAGTCTGTACCGACCCATAAGCGATCACTACCTACCTGAAGCATGCGACTCACACTGGTTTCAGCATAATCTGGATTGATGGTAGATTTATATCCGTGATGAATAAAACTGTCAGTTTCTGGATCATAGCAATCAAGTCCACCCCAGTTAGTGCCGACCCAAATTTTGTAATTCTCACCGTCAAAAGATTCGTACACATAATTCACGTTATTGTCGAATAAGGATGATGGTTTATCCTTATCGTAGCGATAGTTTTTAATTGTGTAGGTTTTCAAATCCAGAACACTGAGCCCATTTAGAGTTGAAATCCAGAGTTGGTGATCATGATCCTCAAAGAGAGCATAAACAACTGGATCTGCCAACGTCTCGTCATTGGTAACAAGGCTCTTGACCGGGACAGAGATGCCCGTTGTGGGGTCTAACCGAAAAAGACCTCCACCGGAAGTCCCAACCCAGATATAGCCCTCATGATCCTCAATCAAACCCCAAATTGAACCCTCACCTGGGGAAAGACTATCCAGCTGGAAATGGGGGTAATGGACAAATGATTCAGTATCATCGATATACTTGTTCAAGCCTGAAACATAGGTGCCAATCCACAGATTACCCTGACTATCCAGAAGGCTGGAATATATTGAATTTGAGTTTATCGATGATGAATCCATTGGATTGTGACGAAACTGCTTGAATGTGATCCCATCATAGCGGTTGAGACCATCTTCGGTCCCAAACCACATAAATCCATTCATATCCTTTGCCACAGTCATCACACTATTCTGCGAGAGCCCAAGATTGATATCGATAGTTTCAAATTGAATGGGATGATGATGATTCGCCATGGTGAAACTAACTAGGAAAAGCAGCCCGAGGATGGATAGAGATATTTTGTTCATAAGCTTTTCCTGACGATTCTATTGTTCATGGCACCAACAAATGTTCTTAGAAAAAAATCAAATACTCCGAGTTAAAAATAAGTCAAGAAATATAGTGTCAATCCAAAGACCTACAAAGGGTAGAAAAGGTTTTTAGCAGGTTCCAGGAAGGCCAGTTAGAGCATGCTACTGGGTTTAATCTTCAAGGGGTGTATGTAATTGAGCTGGTGCGTTGGTACTGCGAAGTGCTCTATTTTTTATCGGAAAAAAACACGTCCCAGTTTTTTAATGTATCTTCAGAGGCATGTTGGCTCGCCTCCTTCTTGTTTCGTCCCTCACCAAATCCAACGATGGTACCGTCGATGATAACCTGGATCATATAAAGTGGATCATGGTCTGGTCCTGTCGTTTTTGTAACTTCAAAGGTAGGATTACTCATCTTCAGGCGTTGGCATTTTTCAGCTAACTGACCTTTGTAGTTAAAGGACTGCAATTCAGAAGCGTAATCAGCCTTTCCAGCAATCACATGTTTTTTGACCCAAATGGCTGCCGGTTCATAACCACCATCCATATAGATGGCAGCTATGAGCGATTCAATAACGTCAGCCATAATGGAATCGTTGTCTCGTTGTCCACCACGACGGCTCGAATCACTCAGAAGTATCCATTTCCCCAGATCAAGACGAAGAGCACATTCCGAGAGATAGTTACCGTTCACCAGAATAGTCCGATATTTGGTAAGTGTTCCCTCATTCAGATGGAGGTGTGTTTTGAAAAGATAATCTGAAACAACTAGCTGGAGGACTGCATCCCCAAGGAACTCAAGACGCTCATAAGAGTAGCGAATATTGTTCTGACTGGCAAATGAGCTGTGGGTTAATGCGCGTTCCAGCAGATGAGGTTCGGCAAACGAATAGCCCAGAGCTTTTTCAATTGTGGATAGATTTTTTGCAAAATGGTCAGAGACCACCAGCTTCGAATCATTTTTCCTGAAGAGTTTCCCCAAAATCCTCATAAGAGTAAGACTAAGCCTTATATTCCTTTACCGCTAACACGGCATTGTGACCACCAAAACCGAAAGAATTACTAATTCCTGCTCTGACTTCACGTTGAACGGATACACCAGGTGTATAGTTCAAATCGCATTCATCACAAGGATTCTCGTGGTGAATGGTGGGAGCGATTGTGTTGGTCATAACTGTTTTTACGAGAGCAGCCAGTTCAATTCCACCTGAAGCACCCAGAAGGTGACCAGTCATGGATTTTGTTGAACTTACTGAAAGCTTGTAGGCATGATCACCAAAGACATTTTTAATAGCGATGGACTCGTTTTTATCATTGGCTGGTGTCGAAGTTCCATGAGCATTTATATAATCTATATCTGTGGGATTTAGATCACCGTCTGATAGTGCCATTTTCATAGCGCGATTGGCACCTTCACCACCTGAAGCAGGGCTGGTGATATGATAGGCATCTGCAGTCATTCCGAAGCCAGGTAGTTCGGCAAGGATATTGGCACCCCTGGCCTGAGCATGTTCAAGACTTTCGAGAACAAAAACTCCGGCTCCCTCACCCATGACAAAGCCATCGCGTGCCTTATCAAATGGACGACTGGCGGAATCTGGATCAGGATTAAAAGAGAGGGCTTTCATATTGGCAAAACCGGCAAACCCCATATGGGTAAGCGCGGCATCTGCACCACCACAAACCATAACATCTGCATCACCATAACGGATCGCCCGCATACCAAGACCAACTGCGTGAGCGGCTGTGGCGCAAGCTGAGTTTACTGAGAAGTTTGGTCCTTTGAGTCCCCAGATAATTGAAACATAACCGGCAGCAATATCTGGAATCATCATTGGAATAAAGAAGGGGCTGACGCGTCGATGTCCGCGTTTAATCAGCATAGCATGTTGTTCTTCAAAAGTATACAGACCACCAACACCACTTCCAATGATGACACCCATACGAGTGGGATCTTCATTAGCGGTATCCAGACCACTTTGTTTAATAGCAGCCCTGGCTGAATGAACAGAATAGCGAGTAAAGGGATCCATGCGACGTGCTTCTTTAAAATCAACTACTTCATCAATATGAAGTTCATCTTTTGCAGTTGCTGCTACGGTAGCATTGTAGCCTTCTTCCACCAACCAATCCTGGGTAGTTACTCCATTCGTTCCGGCAACCAGATTGGTCCAGAATTTATCGATTTCATTCCCCAGCGGTGAAACGACCCCCATCCCCGTAATAACAACACGCTTTTTCATGGTACTCCCTTATAAAAAAAACTGGATTCACCGTAAAGCCGGGATTCAACCCCAGACCCCTCGGTGAACCCAGTTTTATTTCAGAATGTTTTGACTAAAGCTTATCCAAGCTTACTGTCAACGTACTGAACGGCCTTCCCAACAGTTGTGATGGTTTCAGCATCTTCATCGGGAATTTCAATATCGAAAACTTCTTCAAACTGCATAATGAGTTCAACG
>JABIFX010000031.1 GCA_018650445.1 Fidelibacterota bacterium | reverse complement strand
CCTTAGTCGTATTCACGCGTTTTATTTGACTGTGACTGCAATCTCCTTGGGAAGAGCTTCCTTGGTCTTAGGTATGCTCAAGGTCAGAATGCCGCTCTTGTATTCGGCAGCGATCTTGTCAGTGTTCACATTTTCCGGAAGCTCTATATCTCTTTCATAACTTCCTCGTGCGATCTCACGTGTCAGGTACTTCGGACCCTCATCCTCTTTGACCTCTGCCTTTGTTGCTTTAAGGTTGAGCGTGTTGTTTTTCACTGAGACAGTGATATCATCCTTTTCAAAACCAGGTAGTGAGAAGGATAATTCGAAGTTCTTTTCTGATTCCACAGCATCCATTGCTGGACGCCATAGACTACTTTTCTGAGTATCAAAATTCATATCTTCAAAAAAGTTGTTCAACATGTTGTCTAAACTTCTGTTAATTCTTGGTCGGGCTACTTTTACTAGTGTCATTGTGTTATCTCCTTTTATCGTTTAATTCTTATCAGTCACTCAATCACGGCATTTCTATCTTCGAATCCCGTGCCATAGACGTTTATATGCCATAATGGCTCATATGTATGATTTGGCCATATAATTTTTGACATGAGACTGTCATATTGACTTATATGTATTCGTTGTCATTGGGTTGGTGGTCGGAATGGCAGACTTATTAGTCCATAATTTATATCGCGATCTGACTGCAAATGCTTGATAGTTTTCATAAACTCGTCTAGTTTCATGCCCTCATGAATCGATACTATAAGCTCTCATCCCTTTCAAAGGTGATAGTCCATTTCACACTGCTAAGTCTTTTCACGCTGGTAGCCAATGGCCAATCACAAGCTCCGTCTGATACGCTTGATCCTATCGCCCTGGACCCTATCCCCCTAGATCAGAAAGTTGGTCAAATGATTATGGTGGGTATTCGAGGAACCCACTTGAACGCTGATGCCATGAAATTGACGCGATCACTAATTTTGTCGGGTGATATTGGTGGAATTATCTTTTTCAAACACAACATCAAAAACAGTCGTCAGTTTCGTATATTTGTAAAAAGTCTTAAGGCACTCCCAGTAGAGCAGCCCCTACTGCTGGCTGTAGATGAAGAGGGTGGTCTGGTTAGAAGACTCCGCAAGAGTCAGGGTTTTGAAGAATTTCCCTCAGCTGCCCATGTTGGTACCAAGCTGAGTACTGATGAATCCTATGATCTCTACTCCCGTATGGCTGATCAGATTCATCGGGCTGGACTTAATGTGAACCTGGCACCTGTCGTCGATGTAAATATCAATCGATTATCTCCGGCCATTGGTCAACTCAATCGTAGTTTCTCAAGAAACCCAGGAGATGTGTTTGACCATAGTGAGTCTTTTATTCGAGCTCACAATGATTCCGACGTGTTAACAACCCTCAAACATTATCCCGGTCATGGAAGCTCAAGAGAGGATTCACACAACGGAATAACTGATATCACCAGCACCTGGAGATCCTCTGAACAGGTACCGTTCCAGCGCTTAATTGATTCGGCCAAAGTTGATATGATTATGGCAGGACATCTCATGGATAAAGGAATTGATTCAAAGTATCCTGCATCAATTTCAAATTCGCACATACAGGTTACCCTGAGGGATGAAATGGGCTATTCAGGTGTAGTCATTACGGATGACCTGCAGATGGGCGCAATCATCAAACGGTTTGAATTGGAAGAGATTGTCATCGCCGCCATCAATGCCGGTTGTGATATCCTTCAGTTCTCTGATCCACTAGATCTTGATGAAAATCTATCCCTGAGAATTAAGGAGATTGTTCTACAAGCAATTGAGAATGGTCAGGTGGACCCCCAGCGTATTCACGAGTCCTATGCTCGTGTCATTGATCTTAAAAGCAGACTTTCACCCAGTGTGAATCCAATCTCAGAGTAAGGAAAAACCAATGAAGCCCAAGTTTGCAGCTGTCATTAATTGCATGGATGGTCGCGTCCAAGACCCGGTAAATGAGTGGATGAAAACCTACACCGGCGCTACGTATATTGACGTCATCACAGAAGCTGGTCCTGACAGGATTATGGCTTCCACAGCAACTGCCTCACGTCTCATTCTTAAACGGATTCTGGTATCAAGGGATAAACATCATTCCAAACAAATTGCCCTGGTAGCCCACCACGACTGTGCCGGCAATCCGGTCTCCAAAGAGAAGCATATGGATCAACTTGAGCAGGCAGCCAAGATTATGGCAACCTGGAATCTTTGTATGACCATTCTTATGTTATGGGTAGATGAAAACTGGAAAGTTGAGCTTATTTCGTCGATTGATGCCTGACGGCCTGATTACGTTTTAAACCCTTCAAACCAGGCCGGTCCAGAGGGGTAGACCCAAATATATTTTTAAACGTATCGTCATCCATCACACCAAAATCTGGAACTCCCTCACTTCTCAAATCCTCTATGGGTAAAAATGCTTGAACGTCTGATGGTTTTGCAAAACGATTCCAGGGACATACATCCTGACATATGTCGCAACCAAAAATCCATTCGTCCATATTCGCTTTTATATCATCAGGAATGGGCATCTCAGCATCAAGCTCGATAGTAGCATAGGAAATGCATTTTGAGCCATCTACAACATAGGGTTCGGTAATGGCCTGGGTTGGACAGGCATCAATACAAGCCGTACACGTTCCGCATAAATCAGGAACCTCCAGGCTGTAGTGATCAAATTCCTCGACTGTAATGATTTCCCCTAAAAAGCCCCAACTGCCATACTTTCTGGTAATGATATTGCTGTGCTTCCCCTGCCATCCAATACCAGCAACAGTTGCCCAATGCTTTTCCATGACTGGTGCAGAGTCAACAAATACCCGATATATTTGAGCTCTCTGTTTCCGAGTGAGGCCCGATGCCTGTTCTGCATGTAAATAATCTGCCAGTTCATGCAGCATATCTTTCAATACAGTGTGGTAATCCACACTCCTGGCATATTTGGAAATAACTCCATCCAACTCGGACAGCTTATCATCCTGATGATAATTCACAAAAATAGAAATGATGGAGTGTGCCCCTGACAAGAGCTCACCTGGATTCAGTCGTTTCTCCTGATGCCGTTCCATATAAGACATATTTCCATGATAGCCGCGATTGAGCCATCCATTTAACCGCTCTGAGACAATGCTATCAACAGCAGCGACTCCGAGCTTATGGATTCCTAGTTTGGAACCGAATTGCTGAAGATCATCATATTTTAGCATGATAAATCACTTAAATAGCAATGTCCACACCGCCGAAGATGCCCTTTTCGGATGACGTCAATTTGCAAGCAATGGTTCTGGGATCATGTTCAAAAAATATGATGGCATCTTTTTCCAGGAGATCAGGTAAAATCCGCTTTTTCTCGGCAATACTGCGCATGGGTTCATTGTCATAAGCCATAACCCAGGGAATGGGAATATGAGCCTTCATGGGGAAAAGGTCAGCACCATATATGAGGGTTGATGTACCATCTGAAATAATCGGTAACTGTTGACCCAGCGTGTGCCCATGTACTATTTCCAGCTTGATATCATCAAATAATTCGCGCTCTGAATTCAATATCTGAAGCATGCCATTTTCAGCCAAAACCGCCCAGTTTTCCGCTAAGTAACTAGCGCGATCCTTCTCGGATGGCGTATTGGCCAATTTCCAATTTTCAGATTGGACCCAATACTTTGCATTTGGGAAGACTGGAACCACTTTTCCATCTTCCAATTTGGTATTTCCACCAACATGATCAAAATGTAGATGGGTACAAATAACATCCGTAATGTCGTCCACGCTGACACCATGGCTAGCCAGACTCAGAGGTAAGATATATGGATCCAGTTCAATCCTGAAGATTTCCTTCAGGCGCGGTTTCCATTTATCTCCATTACCTGTGTCAATGAGAATTTTTCTATCCTTGGACTCTAATAACAAGGTTCGCGTCACCATATCAATGCGATTTAAATCATCCACTTCAACTTGTTTTGACCACAGGGTTTTTGGAACGACACCGAACATGGCTCCCCCATCAAGGGCAAATGTGGATGTCACAAGGGATGTTAATTTATAGGCACCTATCTGCATGGAGATCCTTTCAATATCAATAACTAGGTCGTTTTAAACGAAGACTTGAAGCGCAGCGAGACATTCACCAGAGCTATGAGAACAGGAACCTCAACCAGCGGTCCAATAACTGCGGCAAAGGCTTCCCCTGAGTTGATTCCAAATACGGCTACTGCGACTGCAATCGCCAACTCAAAATTATTGCTGGCAGCCGTAAAAGCCAGGGAAGTCACTTTCTCATATGAATTGCTAATCCTTCTACCGAGGTAGAAAGATAGAAAAAACATGATCAGAAAATAAATGACCAAGGGGAGAGCAATTCTTAAAACATCAAGCGGGATTTCTACAATGAGTTCACCCTTGAGAGAAAACATGACGAAGATCGTAAATAGTAAGGCCACCAATGTGAGTGGGCTGATGGTCTTGATAAATTTTTTGTTATACCATAGCTCCCCTTTTATCCGCATGAGGACCAGACGTGACATGAGGCCAGCAAAAAAAGGAATCCCCAGATAGATGCCCACGCTTTTGGCAATATCCAGCATGGATATACTGGCAGCTTCCAGTTCAAAGCCAAACCAGCCAGGAAAGACGGTCAAATAGAGATAAGCAAACAATGAGAAGAAAAGAATCTGAAAGATTGAATTGAGAGCAACCAACCCAGCAGTGTACTCTCTATCCCCTCCAGCCAAGTCACTCCAGACAATCACCATGGCAATACAACGTGCCAGACCAATCAAAATCAATCCCGTCATATAATGGGGATATCCCTGGAGGAATGTGATGGCCAAGACAAACATGAGTAAAGGGCCAATTATCCAATTTAAAATCAGTGAGAAACTTAATACGGGAATATCTTTGAATAGACTTCCGAGACGTTCATAGCGAACCTTGGCCAGGGGTGGATACATCATAATAATTAGACCGATGGCAATGGGAATGTTGGTGGTACCCGACTGCATACTATTCCAGAATTCACTTAAACCAGGCAGGGTATATCCAGCCATGACACCACCTGCCATGAACAGGAGTATCCACAGCGTTAGATATCGATCTAGGAAACTGAGTTTTTTCTCGATTTTTTCCATGTACACAAACTCCTCTAATGTTTGACAGGACCCCGTCGCTAGCATGTTAATCAATAATTACGCTCACCAAAGTGAGATATTGCTGAGCTCAACCTCACTCTCTACTTATTGGCATAGAAAATGCCCTTGCTTCAGGGAGGGACACGTGTAACATGCCCACAGTTTGAACGATTTCGCAATGAGGAGCCAGATATGTATCAGCCAACTAATTTTATTCCAACAGACCTGACAATCAATTCCTGGGAAGATTTGAAGCCCTATTTCGATTCTCTCATCAGCAGCAAGGTTAACGACAGTGAGGCTTTAGGCCAACTGATCCTGCACTACAGCGAAACCTTGAGTGTTTTTCACGAGCAGAATGCCTGGTCATATATCAACATGTCCCGGGAAACCACCAACCAGGAATACCTGGATCGACACGAACTATTTGCTACAAAAATCTCTCCTGAATTAGAAAAAGCCGCCAATGTCGTAGAGAAAATGATCGTGAATCATCCCTCTTTTTCTGATTTACCAGACGCACGTTTCGGTCAGCTTAAGAAAAAGCTGCGACGTGAACTTGAACTATTCCGCGAAGAAAACGTCGAGTTATCAGCAGAAATTTCAAAGCTAAGTACTCAGTACGATCAGCTCACCGGCGGACTCACCGTCACTTTAGATGGTGAAGAAATGCCCATGCCCAAAGCTTCTGTCAGATTACAATCCTCTGACCGAGCTATTCGCCAGGAAGCCTGGTTGGCCATTAGTGAGAAACGGTATTCCGTCAAAGAAGAAGCAGACCGAATTTATGATGACATGTTAAAACTGAGGGTTCAAACTGCAAAAAATGCAGGGTATGACAATTATCGCGATTTCAGTCATGATCAACACCAACGTTTTGACTATACACCTCAAGATGCCGTCGATTTCCAGAATGCCATAGAGGAACATATTGTTCCTCTCGCTAAAAAGATTGGGGAATCTCATCGTGATAAACTGGGGCTGGCAAAAGATGATTATCGTCCCTGGGACGGAGCTGGTGAGCCCGAAGGCCAGGAGGCATTGAAACCCTTCAAAACGGGCACAGAGTTACTAGAACATGCCGTGAATATTTTTAGTGAAATTCATCCAAAATTTGGTGAAAATCTTAAAGCTATGAAGGCTGCGGACTTGTTTGATCTTGAATCCCGGAAGGGCAAAGCCCCAGGTGGCTACAATTATGGTCTGGAAACGACAGGCATGCCTTTTATTTTTATGAATGCTGCAGGTACCCATCGTGATGTCGTTACCATGTGCCACGAAGGAGGACATGCCATGCATACCTTCCTCACCAATGACGAGCCCATGATTCACTATCGCGACCCCCCCTCCGAAATGGCCGAAACCGCATCCATGAGTATGGAGTTATTAACTGCAGAATTATGGAGCAAATTTTATAACCAAAAGGATCATATCAGAGCGCGTCGCGAACACCTCGAGGGCATCATCTCATTTTTTCCCTGGTGTGCTACAGTAGATGCATTCCAGCATTGGGTGTATTTAAACCCCAATCATACGTCTGAAGAACGCGATGCATATTTTGACGAATTGAATGGTCGTTTCACTTCCGGTCTGGTTAAATGGGATGGCTATGATCACTTCAGACGCAATGGCTGGCAGCGTCAACTCCATATCTTTGGAATGCCTTTTTATTATGTTGAATATGGAATAGCCCAATTGGGAGCTCTCCAGGTGTATCGACTCTACAAACAAAATCCAGAAGCTGCCTTGGAAGGTTATATCAAAGGATTAAGCCTTGGCAGTTCCAAACCTTTGCCTGAGGTCTGGGAAGCCATGGGCATCAAGTTCGATTTTTCAGCGGAAACCCTGAAAGAACTGGTGGCATTTGTACAACAAGAATTGAATGATCTACAGGACTAAAATATGAAAAAAACACTGGACTTTTTAAGACAGCACCATAACAGGTATGAACAGGAATTGATTGATATTCTCAAGATTCCCAGCATTAGTTCAAACCCTGATAATATTGCAGATATGCGCGATATGGCTGAGCTACTGAAAAAGGAAATGCGCAGCATCGGTATGGATGAGGTGAATATCTATGAAACTGATGGACATCCAGTCGTTTATTCTGAATGGCTTGGTGCACCTGGAGCACCTACTCTCCTCATTTATGGGCATTACGATGTCCAGCCTGTTGATCCGGTGGAGTTGTGGAGCTCACCACCCTTTGAACCCGTCATAAAAGATGGTAAAATTTTCGCCCGTGGATCTGCTGACGATAAGGGGCAGATATATATTCACCTCAAAGCAATTGAAGCGTGGCTGTCAACCCAGGGTACGCTTCCTGTAAATGTTAAATTAGTATTCGAAGGTGAGGAGGAAGTTGGCTCCGCCCATCTAGAAGGCTTCATCACGGAACATGAGAAAATGTTGGCTGCCGACTATGTTGTCATCTCTGATACTCCGATGTTTAGAGAAGGGTATCCTGGAATCACCTATGGCCTGCGTGGCCTGGCTTACCTCCAGGTAAACCTGCGAGGGACATCTACAGATCTTCATTCCGGTTCCTTTGGTGGTCTGGTGAAGAATCCCATCAATGCTCTGGTTGAAATTCTGGCCCAGATGAAAGACGATGAAGGACGTATCCTTATCCCGGGATTCTACGATGATGTGTTACCGATTACTGAGAACGAGCATGACAAACTCAGCAATCTACCGTTCAGTGCAAAAGATTTTGCTGATAGCATTAATGCTCCTGCTCTGTTTGGTGAAGCGGGTTACGATGATTTGGAACGGCTTTGGGCACGCCCCACATTTGATATCAATGGTATCTGGGGTGGGTTCCAGGGTGAAGGAGCTAAAACTGTTATCCCAGCTGAGGCTCATGCCAAAGTATCTATGCGTCTTGTAGCAGATCAGGATCCAGAGGATATTGCCGATAAATTCATCGCCTATGTCAAATCTCTTATTCCAGAAAGCATGGAAGCCGAAATTGAAGCCATGCATGGCGGCTTTGGATATGTAACTGATCTGGACAATCCTGGACTTCAAGCCGGTGTACGAGCCCTGAAAAAGGCATTTGGGAAAGAAGTAGATTTTCTACGTGAAGGGGGTTCAATACCCATTGTGAAAGTATTCGCGGATATTATCAAGGCACCCGTACTTCTCATGGGATATGGTCTCCCTGATCAAAATGCCCACGCCCCCAATGAAAACTTCAGTCTCTATAACTTCCATAAGGGTATAGAAAGTATTGTCTATTTCTTTGAAGAAATTGGGAATCTAAAGTGAGTCGATCACGGGCTGACTATGAGGAGCTAGCTAACACCATTACCCATGGTATAGGTGTTGGCTTCAGCATCACAGGACTCGTCCTGCTGGTCGTCAGAGCTGCCCTTTATGGGAATGCCTGGCAAGTAGTTAGTTTCAGTATTTATGGTGCTTCCTTAATCCTGTTGTACCTGGCATCCACGCTCTACCATGGTTTCCGTTCACCACGTATAAAAGAAATATTGCGCATATTCGATCATTCAGCTATTTATTTGCTGATTGCCGGTACTTACACTCCATTTTTGTTGGTCACTTTGAGAGGACCCTGGGGCTGGAGTTTATTCGGCACAATCTGGGGGTTGGCAATAATGGGAATCACGTTCAAACTTATTTTCGGCCCTAAATACGATATTCTCAGTACAATATTTTATCTTCTCATGGGATGGGTCGTCATTATTGCCATTAAACCATTGCTGGCAGCGCTGCCCATGGCAGGTCTGGCATGGTTAGTGGCGGGGGGTCTGGCTTATTCTCTGGGGGTTATTTTCTACGCTTGGGAAAAGTTGCCCTACAATCATGCCATCTGGCATGGATTTGTTTTAACTGGTAGTCTGTTCCATTTCTTTGCAGTATTTTTCCATATTGCCCCGGTGGCTTAAGAGGGATTCTTGGAGAACTTCGTTTTGCTCAAAACGATTGCCTGATTCATGCTGTTCAAGATATTTAATTCTTCAGCTTGCAATTTGTAATTAGCCTCTTTTTCTTTTTCTCCAAGTCCTGCATAAGCCTGTCCTATTCTAAAAAGATTATACGGATTGAGTTGACTGGCTTTTTGAAATTCTTCGATGGCCGTTTGGTACTCCCCCTCCTGTAAGGATATTATCCCATTCAGCTGGGAAATGAGCTTCATCTGGATGGGGTTTTTCCTGAGACCCACTTGTTGAGCAAACAGCACTGCAGTTTCTTTAGCCTTTTCATATTCATTTTTCTCTGCATGCACCACAGAAACATTGAATAAGTGCGTTGCCTGAGCATTGACTTTGATTGCTTGTGGCAAAGTAGACTGATTAATGACCTGCATGGCTTGGTTAAACAGTCCCAGGGCCGTTTCAGGTTGATGAAGTTCCAGGTATAGATTTCCAAGAGTTACTAAATCATTTGCAATATTGCCAGCATCCTCAAGTTCCTCGGCAATCTTTAAATTGGATCGCATCGACTCTACCGCCCTGACCAAATTCCCTTCACAAACGTAGGTCAAAGTCTCTGCAAAAATAGCTCGGCGTGTGTCAATCTCGTTCTGAGCAACACTCTTTAAATTTTTTAGCTGATTACGTGCTTTTTCCTGCTTTCCCAAAAATCCATAATTACAGGCAATGCCTATATAACTTGCTATAAACGTTGGGTCCCTTTTTAGGGCGAGAGCATAATATTCGATGGATTCATTGAATCTTCCCATTTCCATGAGAAGTTCAGCGTATGAATCGTAGGCATTAGGGTTTGCGGAATTGAGCTTAATGTAAAATTTAAAGGCCTTTTCAGCTTCACCATAATTACCTAAAGCCCTTTGCGAGTAGCCTAATTGATTATGTAAAATAGCTAGCGCATTATTGATTTGAGTGCCCTTTGTATATGATTTAATGGCAAGTTGATATTGCTGAAGCCCAAAGTAATAGTTCCCCATCAGTAGATGGGTCCGTTCATCACCAGGGTATAGCTTTTCAAGGTCCTGGAGCGTAGATAATTGATTGATATTGTTACCCTCAAAACCGTACTTGGCAGCTTTAATTATAAGTTGTTCGCCTTCGCTGGCTTGTGGTGCATATTTTCGGGCTGAGTCCATCGCAGCTAGAAAAAGTTGTGTACCGGGGGAAACAAAAGCCAGGTTGAGCCAAGCCATTGCAAATTCTGGGTCAACATCAAGCGCCAATTGAAAATGTGGAACCGCTTTTGTTATCTGCACGCTATTGGCATAGCTAAGCCCCTGTTCGTATTCGTTTATCGCCACATTTGACTCGGTGGACAAAGGAATTTTCGCAGTCGATATTTCAGCTGCATCTTGTTGAGAACAAGCGCAGAGTACGAAAAGAACACCCAGAGTAAATACAATGTAATTTCCACGACTATTTCGCATGGCTATGCTCCTTGTCTTTCTACAGCGTATTAATTTGCATTTAAGCACAATTTATTGGCTCGTGCTCTCATACATATCAGCTTGGAATTACTTCAATCTTAACAAATGTAATAGGAACTGCTCAATTTCCCCTTGAGTATTGTAATAGTGTGGTGCAAATCGTAAACCTCCCCCTCTCAATGAAATATTTACTCCAGAATCAGAAAGTTCTTGAAAAATAGACTCATTTCTTGAAACCTCAGTATGGGTGAACATGCAGATATTACTCTGCTCATCTGCTTCGAATTCGTACATGATTCGATAGGGCAGTTCCTTTAAACCCCACTCAAATTGACTGATTAGCTTGCGGACATGGCGAAAAATATTTTCAACTCCACATTCCAATAGTAATCCTGTAGCCTTTTCTGCTCCGACGATTCCAGAGGCATTAAAAGCACCAAGTTCGAAGCGTCTCGCATCAGGGGTGAGCTCCTGTTCAAAATTTCCGAAATCCATAGGATTAACGTGACCCATATAGCCCCGATGGACTAATTTTAGTCGTGCTTGGAGAGCTTCGGTGACATAGAGGAAACCCGTGCCCAGGGGAGACATCATCCATTTATGTCCACCAACTGCCATAAAATCAATTCCCAAAGAGGTGACATCTGTGGGGACGACACCCACAGATTGGATAGCATCAACAGAGAAAATAATATTCCTGGAATGACACAACTCTGAGAGAATCTTTAAGTCTGCCCGAAAACCAGTTAAATATTGAACACTGCTGATTGAAATAAGTTTGGTCTGGGGTTTCAGAGCTGCTTCAAATAGTTCTGGGGTAACTCTACCATCTGGGGCAGTAATGAATTCAACTTCTACACCTCTATCTTTCAAATTCAGGAAGGGCATCACATTGGCTGGAAATTCATCCACATAGAGCAGGATATGATCGCCTGATTTCCAATCCAGCCCATTGGCCAGCACATTGATACCTGAAACGGTATTCACCATGTGAGCAATCCGCTCTGCAGGTGCCCCAATCAGTTTCCCATAGTTAGATCTAAGACCCTCCATATGATCCACTGCAATATTCCAGGAAAGCGGATTTCCCATCTGACGATGCTCAAAAAATCCATTTATGGCATTCACAACGGGGCGCGAAATAGGACTATAGGCAGCATGGTTGAAAAACAGACGTTGCCCGACTACGTCAAAGTATGATCTGAATTGCTCTTGAGTTATCATCTTTTTTCCTTGTTCATCACTGTTGGGACTGTGGAGTGAAACAGCATTGGGGTAAGCGACCGCGAGTGACCTCATTGCCAGGCACGTCATCAATAGTAAAGCCAAAATCTCCAAGGTGGGCTATAATTTCAGCCGCTGAGACCTGATTATCCCGATAGCGAATCTGTACTTTGTGTGTTTGGATATTAGCAGAAACAGTCTTAATACCCGCTAGCTCAAGAATCCGACCTTCAAATATTTTTTGACCATCCATACAAATAAGCTCAGCGATATCCAGTTCCAGGACAAGAATCTTTGACTCCTTCTCGCAGGAAGTGAGGGTCAAAGCAAGTACTATGACAAGCCAGCTGGTTATAAATAGAATCCTATTTTTCAGATTCAACCTCCTGCAGCCGTTTTTCAAGACCACCTAATTTCTCGGTGAGTTCATCGAGTTGTTTTTGCAATTTTTTGGTCTCTGTTCCATCACTTGAGGCTTGTATGGCCTGGAGTTGACGTTTTACCAGAGGATGATCCTGCACAGCAAGTCGAGATTGAAGTGCCTTAAGGAATGGTATCCCGGCATTCTCTTTTGCAGCACCCAGACCTCTGGCGGCATTGATCTGAACGGGATAACTTGGATCCTCTGTTGCGGCACAAATAGCCTGTGTGATCTGTTTCTGGAGATGGGGTGCCATCCAGTCCTTCATCGATGTAAGCGCCAAGAGTCTGGCTACTTTCTCATCATAAAAATGAACGGGCGCATCTATTCCATCCAGGAGTGCTTGCAGAGCTGCTTCGGTTCGACTCGCAGCCAACCCGAGAAAAGCCCCGGCGCGCACTAAATTTCTCCAACCATCTTTTTTAGAATAGGCAGTTAATAAAGGAATATCCTCTGCATTGCGTTGCTTACCGAGACTTTCCAGGAGAGCCATTTCTCCTCGATAAGGCAGATTCTTTGCCTTCAATTTCATGAGAATAGATTCCCTCATAGCACCATTTCGATGAATACCACATGCTCGGGCAGCTTCCTCAACGACCATGGGATCCGTTTCAGCGGTCAGTAATTCGGCGAGATGCGCATAGGCATAGGCATTCCCGACGGAGCCCAGAGACCGATAGGCATGGATTCTGAGACCCCAGCGCTTTTCTTTCCTGAGATAGTCGCGGATGGCCTGCAGATTTTTACGTTTTCCAGTTTTGGCTAATTCACTCATTGCTTGCATAAGTCCGCGGACCGTCTTGCCATTTTCAAGGAGGTGGCGTAGCTTATCATCACCAGGATTAAATTCTGCCTCAAAGAGAGCTTTCATGTTTGGATCAAGTATGATGTGGGCGGGCTCATCCATTTTGATATTAACAATCTGGGTGCCCTTGGTGAGCTGAACCCTATCGACATGATCAACGCCCCTGGTATCCTGCCACCCAATCTCAAGATCCATTTCAAATAGCTCTATTCCCTTTTTGTCATCTACTTGAGTCTGCTCAAATGTGAATTTGCCAAGTCCCTTTTTCTTATCATATTCAAAACTGGCTTTCAGAATGGGGTATCCTTTTGAGTGGAACCACATATCAAAGAAACTATCCAGATTCAAACCTGAATGATTTTCTATGCAACGTTGGAAATCAAGGGATTTTACTGTACGGGCAGCGTAGGTATTGACATATTCCTGGACACCCGCCCAGAATTTATCATCTCCCACCAGCTGACGAAGCATATGCAAACGCCAGGCACCACCGGGATAGAGGTGCATATCAAACATATTCCAGCTATGATCGTATTCTCTGGTAATAATCGGACGTACATAACTATTCTTGGCTTCACCAATATAGCTGCTGGCTTCTTCAGCGAGTTGCCAATGCATGGCATCGATTCCCTCAGAATCTTCCAGCCAGACCGATTCGATATAGGTCGCCCAACTTTCTTTAAGCCAGACATGGGCAAAATCATAGGATACAACAGCATCTCCAAAGTAAGAATGTGACATTTCATGGACATTAATCAGATCCATGATGTATTTCCATTCCTTCGCCATGGTTTTGTCTAGAATGAATTTATCATCCCAGGATACGAGAGATATATTTTCCATGGCGCCTCCCACTTCTCTACCGGCAATCTGGAAATATTTGGGATAAGGAAAATCCATCCCCAGTTTCTTCTCCATCCAGATCAGCATTTTGCGAGTGGGTTCGAAGGTGCGTTGAAGCTGCTCAGGCTTGTAGGACTTGTCGGCAAAGTATGCAATGGGCATATCTCTCAGAGGTTTATCCTCATAAACAGAAAATTCACCGATGGCGAAACAGGCGAGATAACTCGGACAGGGGTAATCCAATTTCCAATGGGAGGTCTTCATTCCACCCTTGGTTTCCTCAGAGACCAGGGCGCCATTTGCCAGAATGGTTAAATTCTCATCTGCAGTAAGGAAATATTCCATCTTTGATCGAACTGTGGGGAAATCCACACAGGGGAACCAATATCTCGCACGCTCGGTCTCATTGTCTGTAATGGTATAAAAGGGAAAGTCGGGTCGCTTCTCATCTTGCGTTGAAAACTGGAGCCCGGAGATAGGTTCTTGAATGCGGTAGTCTACTCGGATAATACACGCCTCATTTGCTGCAAAGGATTTATCAAAATTCAAGTTGATAGCTACATCATCATAAGTATAGTCCAACCCTTTATTACTCAGATCCTGGACTTTTACTCCCTCAAAATCCACGGCATCCAGCTTAATTGAATGCTGTCCCTCCACATTAGCTTGCAGGGTGATCAACGCATGCCCTGTTGCTGATTTCTGCTTCAGGTCAACTGAAAGGTGCAATTCAGTATGTAAAGGTTCGAGCTTTAGATCCGGTGCATAATTTTTGACGGCTCCTGCAAGAGCAAAATCACCAGACTTATACTGATTGCGATGAGATAAGTGTTCGTACTTCATTTAATATCCTTAAAAATTCTATTTACTAAAAGCTGAGAGCGGTATTTCAAACCATTCCCGCTGCTCGTTAGTTACAATAATTGTCTGGGGATCCTTAAAGCAAACCCCTTCAGCCTGATCTGCTTTGCGGAGACTATAGGATCTAGGCGTTTGAGCTAAAAAATCATCACCCCGTTTGGGTTTAGGGAAATACCATATGATGGTTACCAGTGGGTTTTGTGCTATTAAAACCATAGCAGATTCATCCTGTGCCATACTGGCGTCTGTTACCCAGCCACCCAGGTCATCTTTGCGATTGACCAATTTCAGTACATTAACCTTATTGGTAAAACGTGTATCCATTCTATAAAGTTTGGTTCCCGGGGCGGGTTTTCTGATATGCCGATCCGCACGGTGTTTGGTCAGGAAATATATTTTTCCCTTGAAGGTGAACATGGACTCACAATCAAATTCCCATTCGTCAGCAGGATATTTGGATTGATCTTCATAGCGAACAGGCAACCAGAGTAGAGGTCGAGTTTCATAGGTCGCTCGAGGATTGGGCTCAGGAATGATATATACACCCATATCTCGTCTCGTATTTCCATTATTTCCCACATCACCAATGACCAAAGTGTCATTCAATACGCTCATGGCTTCCCAGTCGATAAGACTGGCATTTTTAATTTTTATCCCTGGATAGTCATCAATTTTATCACCGATATACCGTTTTTTCATAAAATCCGGTACAATCATTTTGCCTTGCTCTGTCACAGGAAACACAAAGGGTTTATCACCGGAGTCATTGCATAACCAATAGACATTATCATAGGTTTGGCTCTTGATAATGGCACTTTGTTCATCAATATCCTTATGCTTTACTTCGCAGATTTTGTCCTGAGCACTCAGATTGGTGATCAAAGATAAAACCACAAATATTCTTAAGGTCAATGACATAAAATTTTACTCCTGAGGCATGAAAATACCACCGACTCCACTGTGAAAAGGAGTACAGTTATGGTGTGAATATGGTTAAATACTGACATGAGTGCAAATTCAACAACAGATGCGGGAAATCAAGTAAAAATCTGGTTAAACAGACGTTACCATAACTATAACTATTACCTGCAGAAGACCTATGGTGAGAAAATCCGTAAGGTTTCTCTTCATGGTGGATTCACCTGCCCGAACCGTGATGGATCAAAAGGCAGGGGTGGCTGTGTTTATTGCAATAATGATAGCTTTGTCCCCCATTACATCAATAAAGACATGTCCATCCCCAATCAAATGGAAGCCTCCATCCCATTTATGATTGATCGTTACGATGTCCAGAAGTACATCGCTTATTTCCAGGCTTATTCCAATACATACGATGAGTTGGGTGAATTGAAACGCATGTATGAAGAGGCCGTGGATTATCCAAATGTCATCGGCTTGGATATTGGAACTCGAAGTGACTGTGTTGATGAGCCCTTGCTCGAGTATCTCGCCGGATTGAATGAGCGGGTCAATGTTACCCTTGAGTATGGCATTGAGTCCATCCACGACAAAACTCTGGATTGGATGAATCGGGGACATGATTATGAGTCAGTGATAAAGGCAGTTGAATTAACCAAACAGTATGGAATAAAAGTCGCAGGACATATCATCTTGGGCTTCCCGGTTGAATCAAAGGGAATGATGCTGGAGACAGGTGTGGCCGCCAATGATCTTGGTCTTGATTTCCTGAAAATTCATCAGCTGCATGTTGTGAAAGGAACTGTTCTGGCCAAGCGGTACAATGATGAGCCTTTCCCCTTATTCCAGGCAGATGAGTATATCGAACTGGTGGCCGATATTCTGGAAAGGCTAGACCCCAGGATCGTTATCCAACGACTTTTTGGTGATGCACCTGATGATATCCTGGTTGCCCCTCGTTGGGGTTATAATATTCCCAAACTTACCCATCTCATGGATCTGGAGCTGAATCACCGAGATAGCTGGCAGGGCAAATTGTTCTAAAGCTCCCTGCACACCCTCTGTCCTGCTAAATACTTATATTCATGCCAGGGCGTGTGTTTAATGATATTTTTTGTCATCAATAAAATCACTTTTCATCGCTAAGGCAAAATCTATATTCACCGTCAGTTTGGACATTGACCAACGAAAGGATAAGATATGCAGAAATGGGCATTAATTTTAGGCGCATCAAGTGGATTCGGGGGAGCTATCTCCAGAAAACTGGCTGCCAATGGATATAATATTTTTGGGGTGCACCTCGATCGAAAAGCAACCATGCACAATGTCGAAGCAATCAAAGCTGACATTGAAGCTGCAGGTTCAAAATCTATTTTCTTCAATATTAATGCTGCTGATACTCGAGCCAGAAAAGAAGCTATCAGGATTATGGAAGAAACTTTTGCCAATGAAGCAGGTACGATTCAGGTACTGATTCACTCACTGGCTTTTGGTACTCTCCTTCCAGTCGTTTTCAATCCAGGTCAAGGTGGTGTCGTTCATAAGAACCAGATGGATATGACTCTGGATGTCATGGGACACTCCCTCGTATACTGGACCCAAGATGTGGTTGGTCACAAGCTGATGAAAGAGGGTGGACACATTTTCTGTATGACCAGTTCCGGAGGACACACAGCATGGCCAAATTATGGAGCCGTTTCAGCTGCCAAAGCCGCCCTGGAAGCCCATACTCGTCAGATTGCATTTGAACTCGCCCCAAAAAATATTGCTGCCAATGCGCTGAGAGCCGGTGTAACTGACACACCTGCTTTGAGAAAAATTCCCGGCAACGAGCAAATGATTGCCAGAGCTTTGCAGGTGAATCCCGGCGGTCGTCTTACAACTCCTGACGATGTTGCCGAAGCGGTGCTCATCTTTTCAGGCATGAGTACATGGATTACAGGGAATGTGATTGGAATTGATGGTGGCGAGGATAACGCCGGCTAGTCACGCAATAAAATTAATTGATATTAAAAAGCCCCGCCATTCTATACTAATTGAAGGAGGGGCTTTTTTAATATACTGATTCACTCCCTTACCAATGTACTCACGTTTGAAGCTTTACTTTGTGACAGTAACTGTTCTTCGACTTACTGTTATCCAGCTTGCTGGGATACCGACAATAATATCTACAACATTTGTCTGCGTTTGAATTTCATAATCCACTGCTCCAGCCGCCATAGCTTGCGTATCAACAGTATTCAGAGGTACTAAGCCAAAAACAGCATACCATTGGGTAGCCGTCACAGCCTGACCAGTTTGTGCTCCATTTCCAACGGTGTGCACGTGGGTGGAACAGCCAATCATTACCATGGAGGCAACAATCAATACTAATACCAGAATTTTCTTCATCTTTTCTCCTCTGTTTTTTTGCGGGAAATACTCCCTATTGATGATTCTATCTGCTCAAGTAATTCATAATACTGATCACTTCGAATGAAGTAATCGACTTGAAATATACTGGGTTCAAATATCAAGAATAGTTTGATATTGACATAATCTTCTGATGTAACAATAAACTGAACTGTGGAAATGTTGTTTATTGACACCTTATTGCGGATGACCGACTGAGTGCTAAAGGTAGTCTTGAGTTGCTCCAGATAGTTATCATCTAGAATCTTTGAAACTGTCTCAAGACTATCAATAGAAGAAACCGTTACAACCATTCCGCTAGTTGATCGTTTCAAATCTAAAAGTTCCATTTTGAAATATGCATTTGTATCAGCTTGTATTGATTCTCGCAAATTCAATAGCTCGGTTGGATCAACAACTTGTACTGCTCTTGGATAATCTATACCAAACGGTACTAGCTGAGAATTGTAGGACGCACCTAACATTTGTGTATTTACAGTAAAATTAACAGGTAAATAGTCCGGTTCTGGCTCTTGTGAACAGGACAGAAGAAAGAATATAAGAAAACCACAAATTAGAATAACTGAACGCAAAAATCCACCGTTTGAATGATTGAAAATCAACTGTGAAGCATTATCAAGCAGTGCAATACTAAGATAAAATATTGGACTGCACAATACATTCTACAAACACTTCACAATTTGATCTTCTTTTGGAAAGTTAAATAGACCTGCTTGGGAAGGATGTTCCTACTCTTTGGTCAGTATCTGCTCCACATCAGCAAACAAGGTATCAAACCCTCGGGTGATGGACTCGGTATGGTGCATGGCCGTGGCAAGTGCATCCATGATATACTTTTTGGCAATCAACATTTTTCGCGAATCTTCACTGGCTTCTTCGAGAATCAGATAACCCACATAGATTGAACCATACATTTCTACCAGCTCGGCAGAATGCAATTCCTGATAGGCTTTGTCTTCCTTATCAAGGACATGGATTTTGCACCTATCCAGAAGCGTACGAATCTTTTTCAGTTTATTGGCGAGTTGTCGGGCCTCATGACGATATTCGCGAGCTTCGAAAGCATCAAATTGATCGTCATAAACACCTTTAATAACACCTCCAATGGCGGCGATGACCTGAAGTTGTGAGGTACCTTCATAAATATTGGTAATGCGTACATCACGATAGTGTCGCTCTACATTGAACTCCTGCATATACCCGGTACCACCATGAATCTGGATTGCATCATAGCAAATACGGTTGGCTTTCTCGGAGATGACAAATTTTGAGAGTGGCGTCAGAAAGTCAGCCAGGGCCTTCCAATGTTTGACCTGTGCCTTCAAATCTGTAAATGACTCACCGGCTGCCTTCAGCCTTGCCAGTTCCATCTCACTGACCTTGTGCATATCCACGGCACGGGCGGTAGCATAAATCAGGGTACGGGAACTCTCAAGATCTACCTTCATTTTAATGAGCATATCAGCAACAGCTGGAAAATTCAGGATGGGTTTGCCAAATTGCTCACGCTCCTGAGCATAACGTCTGGACTCTACATAGGCTGCCTGCGCAATTCCCAGAGCTTGAGCTGCTACACCAAGACGGGCACCATTCATGAGTGCCATAACGTATGATATTAGACCCCGTTTCCTTGACCCAATTAGCTGAGCTGGTGTATCGTGGAACTGCATTTCGCAGGTGGGAGAACCTTTGATACCCAATTTGTGTTCAATACGTCGAATCTGAACTGTATCGTCGCCATAACAGACAAACAGAGAGAGACCTCGACCATCACGGCTACCTTCTTCAGACCGAGCCAGCACCAGATTAACATCTGCATTGCCATTGGTGATGAAACGTTTGACTCCACTGAGGAACCAATTCCCATTGTCATCCTGATAGGCGCGTGTCTTGACGGCCTGTAAATCTGAACCGGCATCTGGCTCTGTGAGAACCATGGCACCAGTCACTTCACCACTGCTGAATTTTGGGAGATATTCATCTTTAATCTCGTCAGAGGCATAATTTTCAATAGTTTCAGAAATATCCTGAAGTCCAAAAAGATTCATGAGAGATGCATCGCCTCGAGAGACCATCTCTATGGCGAAGATATACAACGATATGGGTAGATTTAATCCGCCATATTTACGCTCCAGAATAAAACCCATAAGCCCAGCTTGATTCAGACGGTTCATAGCCTCTTCCAGACCTTTGGCGTAGGTCACTACACCATCTTCAAAGGTGGAGCCTAATTCATCAACTTCTCTGGCACGTTCAGCTACAAAATTGCCTGCGATATCTCCCACGACTTCCAGGATGCGTTTAAAATTGTCTTTGGCATCCTCATAGTCTCGAGGGGCAAAAGAATACTGCTCAGCCTGCTTATAGTCATCTTCCCGTATTCTAATGATCTCTTCGAGATCAATACGATCAAACTGAAATTGAATATCAGCGTTTTCGTTGAAAAAATTTGACATCTCTCATCCTCGCTCAGTGTTGAGGTAAAATTTTAGTTTTGGTATCTGCAATTCTCAAATTCAAGGGTCTAATGCAGTTGACTTTTATACGCAGCGATTAGCTTGGGTATTACTTCTGTCAGGTTGCCATGGATTCCATAGTGAGCAACTTGAAAAATAGGTGCTTCTGCATCACTGTTGATGGCAATAATTTTTTGAGATTCCTGCATACCTGCACGATGTTGAATAGCACCTGATATACCGATTGCTATGTAAAGCTTGGGACGCACAGTTGTACCGGTCTGTCCCACCTGACGCTCAGAGCTAATCAGGCCTGCATCCACAGCAGCACGTGAACCAGCCAGTTCAGCACCCAGTACTTTGGCCAGGTCCTTGACCAATTGAAATTTTTCAGGTGTATCCGCTCCATAACCCCCGGCCACAATAATTGGAGCGCCTTTGAGGTTGACACTGGAAGCTTCCTGATGTTTCTCAATAATCTTTACGGCAACTTCAACTGGATCCAACTCAACTTTTACAGGAATGATGGTCCCTTTGCGGGAGGCATCGGGCTCACCCATCTCCATAACACCCTCACGGATGGTAGCCATTTGAATTTCAACATCAGGTGAAATAATGGTGGCGATGATATTGCCACCAAAGGCTGGCCGAATCTGGAGTAATAAATCTTCGTGCTGTACCTTTCTGATGGTTAAAGTTTCAATTTTCAATTCTGTACAATCTGCGGTGAGTCCTGAACGTGTATGTGAGGCAACTCGAGGTGCAATATCACGACCGATATGCGTGGCACCAAACAGCACGACTCGCGGTCTTTTTTCTTCAACCAGATTGGTTATAAGGTTTGCATAAGGCATACTGCGGAAATCTTTGAGCTCCACATCATCCAGCAGATAGACATTGTCTGCACCATGGGCGAACAAGGTCTCAGATAATCCCTCAATCTTATCTCCAAGTAAGACAGCACTCACCTGGGACTTCATTTTTTCTGCCAGGGTTCTTGCTTTATGAAGTAATTCCAGACTGACATCAGCCATGACCCCATCAGTTTGCTCAGCAAACACCCACACCATATCTTTTAGTTTTGAATTCATATCATATTATCCAAAAATGTGATCTTGCATCAGATCAGTAATCATGTCATTCAGCCCATCTGATGTGGCAGGAACTTTTTTAAATTCTGCTCCACTTAGTACCACGTTCTCCACCTTATGCACCTTGGTGGGAGATCCAGCCAGCCCACACCATTGAACGTCTGCATCGATGTCTTCAATATTCCAGGTCTCGATGAGTAAATCGTCAGCTTTGACTTTCTCCATAAGTTCATCCATCCATACCAGATCATGGCTGTCATCCACCGTAGCTTCAATTTCGAACCTGGACTGTGCCCGTTTGTAGGTACACAACCTTCTTACATCAAAAGGACGTGGCTCAGCTGCATCTTTTGTAACGGTGAGCAGGACAGGTAATGGTGCTTCCAGAATCTCATACCCATTTTTAATGGCGCGTTTGGCGCGAACAGTTTTCTTCTTCAAATCCAGTTTTTGAACATCCAGAGTATAGGTAATCTGGGGGATGCCCAATTTCTCAGCAGTTTGCGGACCCACTTGAGCTGTATCACCATCAATGGCCTGACGTCCACCAAAGATGAGATCGTAGTCACCAATCCGATGGACCGCTTTGTGGAGGGCATAAGAAGTAGCCAGCGTATCAGCAGCTGCAAATCTTCGGTCACTAACCAGAATAGCACGATCGGCACCCATATATAAACATTCACGAAGCATATTGGCAGCATTGGGAGGTCCCATGGTCAGGGCAGTCACCTTACCACCATGCTTATCTTTTAAGCGCAGTGCTAACTCCAGAGCTTCTTGATCCTCAGGGTTAAAAATAGCAGGGAGTCTCGCTCTATTTACAGTTCCATCAGGACGCATGACGTCACCAGAAATATTTGAAGTATCTGGAACTTGTTTAACTAAAACTATTGTATGAAGTGACATTAACCATCTCTCCTAAGCATAAATTTTGAGGCAATATAGACGGATACCTCACTCTTGTAAATGCTTACTTTGTCAAGTTTTTTTACTTGGGGTAATTTTCCAGTTCAGGGGGTTTAAAAATGTCTTCAACCAGAGGATATTGATAACGGTTCTTTCCCTTGAAACCTGGAAGCTGATCCAGATTCCTACCACTGCCATAATTCCATTGGGAGCCCACATGGCCAGGACAGGATCCATGATTCGACGATCGGCTAACTCTTCTCCGGCTATCAAAGCCGCCCAATAGATAAAGAACATACCAATGGCAACTCCAATGGTACCACTGGATTTGCGGGTCATAATACCGAGGGGTACACCAACCAATACAAACACGATGCAGGTAACCGCCATGGCATATTTCTTATGAATTTCCACGAGGTATTTATTTACCTGTTTCAAATAGCTGTTCAAGAGGCGCTCCTGGCTCTCCAGCTTATCCACTGTACGATTCCAGACCCTGGTTCTGGCTTCTATAAGTGTTTTATCCGGGATGGGGATGTGCTTAATTGTATCCATCAAAGCCATCATATCCACCAGAGAATCACCATTAAAGACCGGACTTTTGAGCCTGATGGTATTCATTCTATCAATGGTTCGGTTAAATCTTTCTTTGTTCTCGTCAATCCTGACATACATCATGGCTGGCGTCATTTCACGATCGCCTCTGACCGCCGATTCTCGTCGTTTTAATTCAAGATTATTAACCTTAACCGTGAGCCGGGTAGAATCAAAATACTCCCGCTGATAATCATCCAGTTTGTCCAGATCCAGGAGGTGCTTTTCACCGTTGTAAAGGGTGAAGATAATCTGACCGCCAATGGTTTCAGTACGACCTGTCTCGGCAAAAATAGAGACCTGTTCTCGTAGATCACTTTTTGAAAAAATGACGACACCACTGAGACCCTCTTCGGTGACTTCATTTACACGAATATTATAGTCTGGCAGGTCATCAATAAAGTATCCGGGGACGATGTCCATATCGGGTCGTTTACGATAAATATCTGATCCTAGAAGTCTGGCGCGATGGTTGACATCTGGTAGAATGGTCGTATTAAAATAGAGGGTGAAACTCCCCACCAGCATAGCGAATACCAGGGCTGGTGCCATGATGCGGGGAAGTGAAATTCCACCGGATCGCATGGCGGTTACCTCATGATCAGTTGCGAGACGTCCATACGCCAGCAGGACAGCCACCAAAACCGAGAGCGGGATTGCCAGAGCAAGAATCCAAGCCAGATTGAGAATGATATACTCAAGGATCACCAGAAAGGAAAGCCCCTTGCCCAAAATTCGATCCATGGCCCGAATGATAAAATTCACCAGGAAGATCATTGTCAGGACCAACAATGAATACATAAAGGGGGTGAGTAATTCCCGAAAAACGTATTTGTCTAAGGTTTTAAACATCGTTCAAGTATAGGAGGGATTGGTTGGGAGTCTATAAGAAAGATGAATTTAAAGTCATTCAACTCGAAAAGTATGAATCTATGATAAACATAGGAACTAATATTGATACATATGCTAAAAAATCCCAGGGATCATAGGTAGAATCATATAGTTTAAAAAACTGTGCAATTTCTATCCCAAAGCACACCAGGAGAAAGATGATCACTGTTTTTGAAGGTGTAAAGAATCGTGTCCATACATTTTGAGTGTATGTTGTAAACAGTCCTCTCACCAGAATATAATTCCAGGCTGGACCCACCATATCTAATACATAGCCAGACCAAAATTGCCCTAGATTTATCCATACTGTTGCTAAGCCAGTTGCTCCACAAGCAAATAGTCCAGCAGCCCAATAAGGCGCTAATTTATCGTGTGTTTTTCCCCTGGCTATTGACATCTCACTTGTAATTTTATGTGTCTCCTTCGCAGAACCACCCGACGCACTTAACCTAAGTCTGTCTATTCAGGAGTATTCGATTCTGATTTGCCTGTGCGACCTGACACAGCCTGTTTCCCAAAGGTGATACCTGCTACCCAGTCATATATAAAGTCAGGAGTAGCTTTTATAAGATGGAGTAGCACTGCCATCTGCCAGGGGAATGTGAATCGCTTTCTTCTTCTCGCTATAGCTCTTCTGATTTTATGGCTGGCCTTATCCACTTCCATAAGGAAAGGCATGGGAACCACATTCCTATCTGTCATAGGGGTTCTCACAAAACCTGGTCGAATATCCGTCACAAAAACACCAAAGGGACGAACAGAGAAGCGGAGAGATTCAAGATAGGAAATTAAGGCAGCCTTGGTGGCACTGTATGCCGCAGCGCTAGGAGCACCTCTAAAACCTGCAATACTGGAGACCCCCACCAGATGACCATGTTTTGCAATCACCATGAATTTTGCGAAAAACTCCAAAGTTTGAGTCGCCGCTCGGAAGTTTAGATCAATAACCTGATTCAGAACTTCAATATTCCTGTCACCAGGATACTGCATTCTGCCACCCCAGCCTGCATTTGCAATCACCAGATCAAAGCCACCTGATTCCTCTTGAGCAATCCCCAGCGCTTTCAGAAAGGCTGGTTCATCTGTGGCATCACAGACCAGGTTATGGGCTTGTCCACCTGCTTTTTCAATCTCTCCGGAGAGATCGGATAATTTGCTTTCAGATCTAGCCAGGAGCCATAATTCAGCACCCGCTTTGCCATAATCTAAGGCCAATTGTCTCCCGATACCGCTACTGGCACCAGTGATAAAGATTTTAATGTATTTATTCCCCACTTTTTTCCTCAATTATTTCAATGTGATTTCAGGCATATCTGAAGCAGCACAATTCTCTTTGACCTGATCAGGTGTTTTTCCACCAGGAATCGATACATGGCAGGCAGGATGAGAAATCCCAAAACGCAGAGCAATTTGAGCTGGGCTCCATTCTGCATAGCGGTCGTATAATTTGTCCATGGACTCCATTTTAGTGAGATAGCTATTCAGCTTTTCAGCATCCAGATTAAAACGTCGATGGTCGTCCCCTTCAAAGACACTTTTGCGATCGAATTTTCCACTGAGCAATCCGAATAACATGGGAATGCGGACGATCACACCGACTCCATATTTAATGGCTTCAGGAAAGAGTAATTTTTCAGCCTTGCGTTCCAGAAGATTATAGCGAACCTGGATCACATCCAGCAGATCCTGATGGCGTTCAAGTAGATAGGCTTGCTCCGATTCCTTAAAAGATTGAATAGAGAGTCCGGCATGTTGAATCTTGCCCTGCTCCTTCAACCTGGTCAATGCCTCCCAGGGGTCATCCCACTCCAGTTTTTCAATATCGGGACTGTGGAGCTGCAGAATATCCAAGGTTTCCACACCGAGACGTTTGAGACTTTTCTCAACTGCCTCAATGAGATATTCTTTTTTATAGTTCTGTTGGATGGCACCATAGCGGCTATCAGTTTCCTGGTCGGCATTGTAAAAGTCATTCCCCGCCTTGGTGGCAATTATGAGATCACCTTTGCCACGTTCCTTTAAGACTTTAGCAATGAGATCCTCTGAATGGCCAAAGCCATATACATCAGCTGTGTCAATAAAGGTGACGCCTTCATCCAGCACTGTATGGAGGGCTTTTAGCGAAACCTCATCATCTGTAGGCCCCCAGTTCATCCCTCCAATGGCCCAGGCTCCAAATCCCACCGTTGAGATCTTTGGTCCACGTTTTCCTAGCTTTGTATATTGCACAATTGATTCCCCATTTAAAAACTGCCCCGCTTTGAAACCAAAACGAGGCAGGTTCTTGAATGAAATATAGTATGAGTCTACTCAGTAACCGAACGCATCAAATCTTCTATAGCACCAGGAGTAGATATGATTTTGGAAAAAGTGGTCATGGTCAGATCAGGGAAAGCCAAAGCAATCCGATAGCGACCATGCATCATGACGGCTGTATTGCCCATTAACAGGATTTCATACGGCAAGAACGCTGTATGTTTAGGTGTGCTGATATCAATAATGGGTAGAAAATGTTCTTCACCAGCTTCTCCACTCAATGCAATTCCATAAAGTTTTAGTTCCTGATCTGGAACTTCATAGGCATAGACTAGCTTTGTGTCTCCACCTTTGGATATTTTGGATTCAATGATGCTCTTCCCCACGGAATAACTGGAAAATTCAGTGAGCTCCACCACATCCTCAAAGTATTCCATACCGAACATGTAATGATAACGACCAATTGCCTTGGGAGTCATACCCTTTTCTGCACCAAAAGCTTCATCCCTGACAGTACCCAAGTCGGCCATGGCCTTTTTTAGGCTATCCTGAACCGTGAGGAATTTGGCTTCAACATCTGAAAATTTCTTCTGGAAATACGCATTCCCCAGATAGATGGGGTTTGTATATGAAATATTTACTGTGTCGTTTTCAACAGTAAGACCTACTCGTAAGGCGGCAGCAAATCCTGTTAAATCACCAATTTCCTGAACAGCCTCAATCATCTCAGTGGAATTAACAACGTAGACCCATCTCATTTCATCCATAGCAGGTTGATATTCACCCAGGATAGTAAAGCCAGCAGCCACAAGTGCCTGACTGGTCTTATCGCGAACCACATCAAGCGCCTCGGAACTTTGCGCTCCCATGATATATGGCTTTAACTCTTGCCCGACAAGCATACTACTCGCTAAAACCAACACTATTGCTACGGTAAATAAATGTTTCATCAAAATCACCTCTGATTCTATCTGGTTATTGCATAATCCATCAATTAAATCTTGCGTCCGCTGACCAGTTTCCAATAATCTCCTGTGCCTGAGGAATCAAGCGAATCTTAAATTCCTTCTGAACGGGACTAAATGATTCTCCGTCCATATGTGCAGGAACTGGAATCTCACTGGATATATATAACTCTGTGGTATGATGTAACTCCATCTCTGGCGCTTCATCGGCGGTTCCATCATAGAGTTTTGTAAATATCTGCAGAATACGCCAGCGACTGATGTCCTGGACATAGCAAACATCAAATAAACCATCATGCAAAATTGCTTTAGGAGTAAGCTGCAACCCACCCCCTTCATTCCATCCATTCCCAATACTCATGAGAAAGACTTTCTCATTCCGCTCAAAGTCATTGAATCTAACCGTGAGATGCATTCGTCGATAGGTGAGATAGTTACCTGCAATTGCAATCAAGTATTTGAATGATCCTTTCAGAAAGGACAATTTTTTAGCAATATCATTCGCCTTACCACCAAAGCCCAACCCCATAACATTGATGAATCGGCGACCATTTACTTCACCCACATCAAGATTTTTTACATCGTGGGCAAGTAACACATCCACAGCTGATTCAAGGTCGCCAAGCTTAATAGAACAACTCCTGGCAAAATCATTTCCTGTACCTATGGGGATAATACCCATTGGCTTATTGAGGTCCGGCATTCCGTTTAAAATTTCATTAATGGTACCATCACCCCCTACTGATACGACCACATCGAAATCAGCACCCACTTCTTTTACTAATTCTGTAGCGTGACCCTTTTCCTTGGTAAAGTGAAATTCATATTCAGCTTTACGTTCCCGCATGATGCGTTCAATCTCAGGCAAGGCTTTCATCGTAGAGCGACTTCCTGCCTCTGGATTGACAATCAGTAAATAGCGATGATTAGATATGGGTTCGGGCATAGGCACCTATAGGGTTAATGAAAATGATTTTAACAACATCCCGGGACAAACGACAGCACTGAGCTCTCGTCCATCATAGGTCCCAACATCAGGGTTGATTTGCAGTTTCTCAGTAACTGCCTCCAAGTTTTCACCAAGGAAGCTGTAGATACTATCATCAAAACGCATATTTTCAATGGGAGCCACAATTTTACCATCTTCCACCCAGAAACAGGCATAGCGGGTCATGCCAGTAATCCGACCACCAATCATGTCACTCCAATTCAAATAATGGAGGTTTGAGAGATACACACCTGTTCCCAGAGATGCCAGAATTTCAGACTCCTTTAATGAGCCTGCTGCCATTGAGGGAGCGCGCATGCTCTCACCTTCTGATGCAAAATTCGATTCTACACCATATTCCTTGGCCGTTCTGGTGCTGACCAGAGTATTGGTGAGTTCACCTCCATCAATGAGGGTTGTCTTTTCAGGAGCAACTTCCCCATTTCCATTAAAACGAGGGGCAAAACCGGAGCTATAGTCTTCCGAAAAAGAGAACAAACTGCTCAATTTGACTTTTTCATTGCGCATTTTTCCCAAACAGCTCTCACTCTGACGAATAGCAGCCTCAGAAACACCACCCCATGAGAACATAGAAAGGATGTCAGATACACCGGCTGCTGCAATAAAGGTCCTGTAATCGCCAGGTTCGATCTTTTTAGGCGGCAGGGACATGAGTTCCAGCTTGGTAATCGAATCGGCTAGAAACGCCTCATAGGCGGCTTGGTCCCATTCTGTACCGGCATAGGTTGCTTTGACCATTTTTTCGGAGGGTGTGATGAGTGAATAATCCAGTGAGAATGAATCTGAAGCAAACCAATGATATCCACCTGATGAATTGGCACTGCCCTGATAAACACGACCAGATGCCCAGATTCCGGTGAGATCCACATTACCCATGGCAGGTAATAGTATTCCAGGGATGGCTTCGGCGTCAGGCAGATTGCCATGCTTTTCACTGCGACTGGTTTCCTTGCTTTCAGGGAGAACCAGATATGGATCTTCAGGAAGCTGGACTACTTCAGTTCTCAATCGTTGAAGCTCTCCTCTTGCTCGGCTGAGATCTTCATCCAGATCACCAGAAAGGGAGATACTGCCAGTGGCTCTTCGGCCATTAAGTATGAGATTGAAACCGAGATCAGCCTCATCAACATTGCCTATTTGTCTAACTTTGGCTGCATTTATGCGTGTGAAGGCGGATTGTTCGCCTCCAAAACCTAACCCCAGACATTCTCCATCGCGGAGTTCAGCCATAATTGTCTGGTTAATTTGTTTAAATAATTTTTCCATAAGGTACCTCAATAAATATTATCAGCTGTTTGGATTGCAGATGCATTGGGAGCGCTTTTAAGCCCCGCCAAATATTTCCACACTATCAAACAAACATAATGGGCTGGCATGTCCGACACGAATGATCTGATTGGGTTCACCTTTACCACAGAATGGAGTTCCATAAACTTCAAAGGTATCTCTATTCCCCAACATTTTCAGACTGCGCCAGAATGGATTTGAGATGGCTCGGTAATTAGGGTTCTTAACCGTTTTGGTCAGTTTCCCGTTTTCGATGAGCTTTCCATATTCACAACCAAACTGAAATTTGTTTCTATAGTCATCAATGGACCAGGATCGATTTGAGGTCATATAAACACCCCGTTCGACTGCAGCAATCATTTCATCCTGAGTTGAATTGCCTGGTTCCAGATTGAGATTGGCCATTCTATCGATGGGAGCACGGTTCCAGGAGCTGGCCCTGAAGTTGGCGACACCATTAATGCCAGAACGTAATTGACTCTCCATTCCACCCAGACCGCGAATCAGGAGACCATCTTTAATAAGAAACTCCTTCTCAGCTTTCAAGCCACCATCATCATAGGCATAGGAGGCAAATTGATTCTCCACATAGGGATCAAAGGTGATATTCATGAGGGGTGAACCATACTGCAGCTTGCCAAAGTCTTCCAATCGGACAAAACTCCAACCCGCGTAGTTACGCTCATCACCGAGAATTCTATCAATCTCCAAAGCGTGACCCACACTTTCGTGGATTTGCAGCATCATCTGGTCAGGGGCCAGGATAAGATCCATGGTGCCAGTAGGACATTCTTCTGCCGTGAGCAATTCAACCGCTTCTGCACCGATATTACGACAGCGCGCCAGCACATCAGCTTCATTGAATACTTCCATACCGGCCTGATAACTTTTAGCTAAAAGACCACCATCTGTCCGCTTTTGTGTCACGCTGCCTTCATGGGCGATAGCAGAATAGTCTGCCGAGACCATGAGATATTTCTGTTCAACATCGCTTCCATTTGAAGCCACAAAATGAGATTCAGTTTCCACGGTTCGTGCCATGGCATTGGTGGTAACCACTTTATCTGAAACTTTTAATTCTGCAGTCGCTTTAATGAGCAAATCCGATAGCTCTCCTGGAGAGAATGCATCAGCAGCTGTTTGAAAGGGTGAGCTGTAACTCCCCTTGGCCACAGGTCGAGCATCAGTACCAAAAGAGTGCAGGCTATATTTGGATGCTGCAGTCGCTAACTTTACAGCTCGCTCGGCAGCAGCCTGAATGCCTGGCTTATCGAGACGGCTGGTTCCATAGTAGGCGAACTGGCCATTTACCAGTACTTCTACCATAACACCTTGCTTTGATTCTCTTGTATTGGCCTCGGGTTTTCCATCCCTGACCAGTCGAAATCCTGTATTTTCCTTTACATAACGCAGACCGATCCAGTCAGCTCTGACGTCAATACCAGAAAGTAATTGATGTAGATCCATTGTGTTTCCTTCGTTTAAATCAAGCTTGCTCCATCAGAGTTGATTGAGCCATGAAAACTAAATGAATAGCCCACTACAATCAAGTCCTGCATCTTGTCATATCACTGAATTATCTACAAAGATGAAACGTTTTTTCAACTATATTAAATCGATTAACAAAAAAAAATAGAACGAACGGATCCGATGAAAAATCTCATTATTTATAATCCATGGGCTGCCCGTGGACGGGCGGGTAAACTTTTACCTCAAATTGAAGCGTACCTCCAGGAAATTGACTTAGCCAGTGACATTCTGATCACAGACCACCGAGGTCATGGGATGGAGTTAGTCAAAGAAGCTGACTTTAGTGAATATAGCGCTGTTATAGCGGCTGGTGGCGATGGCACACTGTTCGAGGTTGTAAACGGTTATTTTGGGAATAATTCTGCCAAGCGTATCCCAATTGGTGTAATTCCAGTGGGAACAAGCAATGCCTTTGTCAAAGATATGGAATTACATGACCATGATTGGAAGCCTGCTCTAGACATCATTAAAGCTGGAAAGATTCAAAAGTTTGACGTGGGAAAGTTTGCCAATGAGGGACAAACCTGGTTCTACTTGAACATCCTGGGTGTTGGTCTGGTAGCAGATATTGTTGCTACAGCAAATAAGTTGAAATTCCTGGGAAGTTTATCATATACTCTGGGCAGTTTCTACCATATTCTGCGATTAAAAACGTTCCAGGTCAGTCTGAATCTAGATGGTCAGCTCATCGAAAGAGAAAACGTGTTTGTAGAAATCTCAAATTCCCGGTATACCGGTAATTATCTCATGGCCCCTGCCGCAAAAACCGATGATGGGCTGCTTGATGTTACCATTCTTGGTCCAAAAAGCAGAATTGGTCTTATGAAGAGTTTCCCCAAGATAATCACTGGCGAGCATATCCATATGGAAGAGGTGGACTGTTTCCAGGCCAGCCATATTAAAATTGAATCAAATATCCCTAAAGTATTGACACCAGATGGTGAACTCATGGGCTCTACCCCCCTGGAGATCGATTGTTTAAAACAAGCAATTGATGTTTTCTGGAAATGAGAACACTACTTTCCCTGTATTATTGGATAGTTGGGTGGGGTTATTATGCTCCTGTCTTGCTGATTCTATTTTTTCGATCCTACTTTCAACCGCCTCAAGCCTATGATACCTGGCTTAGACGTCGCACTCTGACCCTATTTAAAATATTAAATTGTGATCTGCAGATTGAGTATGCAGAAGCTCTGCCTACAGGAGAGCCATTGATATTCATGGCTAACCATGGCAGTCTCATGGATCTCCCACTTCTAAAAGCAATCGTTCCAGAATACTATGTAGGGATGCTCGCCGAGAATCATACAAACTACCCAATATATGGCTCCCTGGTGAAACGGATGGGAAATATCCCTATCCGAAGAGAAAACATCCGTGCCTCGCTTAAAAGTTTCAATCTGGCTAAACAGAAACTTCAGGAAGGCTTCCCCATCGTGGTTCTTCCCGAGGGTGGTAGATCAAAGGACGGTCAACTTATTCCCTTTAAGCGCCTCGTTTTTCGTTTTGCCAAAGAAAGTGGGGCCCATATCGTACCCATCTCCTTTTCAGGTGTATTTAACATTAAGAACAAGGAGTCTTTGCATTTAAACCCAGGTCCAATAATGGTTCGTTTTCAACCGATTATCCGCGCAGAAATCATGGCTGACATGGAACTGGATGAAGTTCTATCTGCTACCTACAATGCGATTTATGATGGGTTGGAGCCTTTTGAAGCGGGGAAACTTAACGCCAATAATTAGGGTATTTACTACGCAACCATTATTGGCAATTAGAAATTCATTTTTAATCGGGGGTAAATCATGTTCAGGAAAAAATTCGATTTGACGAAAATCCTCATAGTATTTACTCTTGGGGTAATTGGTATGTGTAGTACTCAAAATATGATCGAGGATTCAAACACTATGAAGGAGCAGATAGATCAGGCCATTTGGAATGGAGAATTTACAGCAGCTACTCAATTGATCACTCAATATCTGGATGACCCAATGTTATCAGAACAGGATCGTAATGTTTACAGCTTTGAGATAGAGCGCTTGAGGCGGGTAAAAGCTGATTTTACTAAGACTCCAGAAGAGGTCCTGAGCTATATCAAAAAATATTATCCCGATGTGACTGCGGCTGACATCGTACGCTGGGACAATGAGAAATCTCTGGAGTTTAAAATCATCGATGGGGAGAAGCGTTATTTCACCTATGCAGGTCGCAATCTCTTCCGTATCAATGCTGAAATGAAAAAAATATGGGTCGCTCAACATTCTGAGGATGAAATCAGTTCAGGTTCAGGAGCCAAGCTGGTACTGGATGTACACAATGCTCAAGTTATCAAAGCCGCCAACGACTCACAAAAACTTTTTGTAGAGCCACGGCGACTACACATCAAGCAGAGTGTGGAGGTCCTGGCCGATGAAGTCCCAGCAGGTGAGATGGTCAAATGCTGGATACCCTATCCCCGTTATATTGAGGGTCGTCAGGTGAACATCGATATGATTCAAACTTTGCCGATTGAACATCAGCTGGCGGCTCCAGATGCATTACAGCGATCCGTATTTATGGAGAAACCAGCCATAGCAGGCGAGACCACAAAATTTTCAGTCGAATATGAGTTTACCTCCCATGCTGTTTTTCAGGCGATTGATGCGGATCGGGTCACTCAGCTAAAAAACAAGGACAGCTTGGAAAAGTATCTTTCTGAGGATGCTCCCCATATCGTTTTTACAGATGATCTGAAAGCACTGGCAAGTGAGATTGTGGGAGATGAACAAAATCCTTATCATAGGGCTCAGCTCCTCTTTGCCTGGGTTGATAACAATACTCCCTGGGCATCTGCCAGAGAATATTCCAGCATTCTCTGTATTCCTGAGTATGCCCTCCAGAATCATCACGGTGATTGTGGTATACAAACCCTGTTTTTTATCACACTCTGTCGAATCAGTGGCATACCCGCTCGGTGGCAATCAGGCTGGGAACTTCAACCACCAGATGACAGCATGCATGATTGTGGTATGATCTATTTTGAACCTTATGGCTGGGTCCCCATGGATGTCACCTATGGCCTGCGAAAGAGCAGTGACCCCCAACTTCACTGGTTCTATCTCAGTGGGATGGATAGTTATCGTATCATATTTAATGACGACATCAGTCAGCCATTCACACCCCCCAAGCAACATTTTCGCTCTGAGACTGTAGACAGTCAAAGAGGTGAAGTTGAATGGTCAGGTGGTAACCTTTATTTTGACAAGTGGAGGTGGAATTTTGAGTGGAAAGTTCTCGAATAAAAAAATTCGAGAATCTGAATATTGTCTGATTATTCGATAAGGTTTTGTTCAACCCGATTACGACCATTGCCCTTCGCCTGATAGAGAGCTCTATCGGCACCTTCCAATAAAACGCTGGGTTGACTTCCCAGATCAGGGATGAGGGTAGCAACACCCAGACTGAGTGTGACTCTATCTGCTACTGGGGATGACTTGTGCTCCAGGTTCATTTCTGAGACATTCTTCCTAACCAGTTCTGCAATTTGCAGAGCTCCAAGCCCACTGGTCTCTGGTAGAACCAGACAAAATTCCTCACCACCATAGCGGGCTGTTAAATCACCAGGCCGGTTAACGGACTCTCTAATTGCATTGGCTACGCGAATGAGGCATTCATCACCACCTTGATGACCATAGGTATCATTGTAGAGCTTGAAGTGGTCGATATCGCACAGCACCACACTGAGTGGACGTTTTTCACGTAGCATACGTTTCCACTCCCGGTCCAGTTCCTCATCGAGACGGCGGCGGTTAGCTATTCCGGTTAAACCATCAACACGGGATAATTCTTCAAGACGTTTGTTGGCAATCTGCAATTCAGCAGTACGATCCTCAACCAAGTCCTCGAGATTTTCTTTATGCTGAAGCACTTCCTGTTCAGCTGATTTCCGACTCTCAATTTCAGCCTGATAAGCTGTATTGGTCCGCTCAAGTTTGGTACGTTGAAGCTCAATAGTGGAGTATGCTTTTGAGAAGCGGATTGAAATCAAAAAGGCCTGAGTTAAAATAAAAATGAGTAGACCAAGTGAGATGAGATGCCCGGTATGCAGTACATTTGCGACATAAAGCATATCATTCATGAAAGTGATCACAATGGACAGAAATCCCACCAGAACCATGGTAGAACCCTCTTCACCGCGGATAAATGCCAGAACAAGGCCATAGATGACATACAGCATAAGGAGAAGACTCAAGGGTTGGAAGTAAGTCAATGTTGCCGAAAAAGTATCCACCCGGGTAAACAGAACCAATAACACGAACAGGGATGATATTCCAACCACGGCCTGGCTGACCCGCGCATTGAGTTCGTCAGGGAACTGCAAGCGCACAAATAGGAAAAATATGGGGATGCCGGTGTAAAATGTGAGATATTCAAGTTTGATCAGCACTTGCCAAGAAAGGGATGGCCAAATTTGGTGGATGAAAATTTCGCCCGTGGTCAGGGTTCTCAATCCGATAATTAAGCAGAAAATCCCAAAATAGAGGGCGGCTGTCCCGCGGGTGCTCAATGAGAATACACCGAGGTGATAAATACCCATGACAAAGATGGTACCGAACATAAACAGCGTCATGGCGACCTGTTTTTCACGATATTCGTAAATTTCTTCAGTCGTCCCAAAGGTGATGGACTCCCAGAGTCCTCCCAGTCGATGATCATAATTGGATACATCGATTCTCAGGGTCAATTGATTGGAGAGGGGGCCAAGGTTGAATATTTGTGGGTCATACAGAGGTCGAGACATACTTGAATCAATAGAATAGATACCTACGCTTCCCACAAGATCTTCATTAACAAATAGATTGTAGGCTGTACCGGTTGTTGAAATTTTTATAGCATATGATTCAGATCGTTCCGGGATGAGAATAGTTAGAAAATAACTTCCGGCTCCATGTCCAGGCAGCTTCATTCCATGATAGCGATAGCCCTTCCAGGAATCAGGGACCTCAATATTTATATGGTCGTCAGAAGCGGCAATACCTGAAGAGCTGGTGTCCCGCCAGACAAATCTCCATTCACCATCAAGCCTGAGGTGACTGATAAATTCATGATCCCGAAGATCAAGAATGCCATTTCTGGCAACTGGATTCGTAGAAGTTCCATTAGAACAACTGACAAATTGAAATGCCAGTATCATTAGAATTAGCCCGGATTTAACAAATGACCACAATCTAGCTTTAATTGTGTGTTCCTTTCTGAGGTCTTCCAGATTTTCACGGTTTAGCATGGCAAAAATACGTTTCTTTAGCAGGGGTATCAAGGTCTTATATATGGACTTGTATCTATGATAACATTTTTATGGACGTTGTTCATCTCGTTTTAAAATACAAGTAGGTATTGGCTGCCAATCGTCCTGATAAAAAGGCTGAAGCTGCAGCCACCACGCCAACTGCAGATAAATGAATAATGCTAATGTAGAGAACACTAATGATGGTCAGAACTTCAATAATTGTGGCATTTGTAATAGGACTGGTCTGACCATCTTTAACCAGGATAGCCCGCTGCATGGAAATCAATACCGTTGAGGCTGGGAATAGACCCATGATGAGCAGGGGTGTCAGGGCTAATCCAGTTAATTCTGCGCTAAGCCCACTCACCTTTGAGAACCATAATTTTGACAGTGGTGTAATGGCTGTGATAATAAGTGCCGACGCAAGAGTAAGTCCTAATACAGCGGCAAATTTATAGATCGCTTTATCATTCTCTTTATTGGAGCCCAGCATGGTAATAGCTGCTTCCTGAAATGAGAGTCCTACTCCCCGAAACAAAAATACGAATGAGCTCACCACAGGCAGAACAGCCAGCGATTCCAGCGCCATTTGACTTTTCCCAATAAAGAAGGTAATCAGTGGGTGAACACCCAGAGTGAGCATGGATGTCAGCGCCAGTGGGTAGTAAAATTTATTAATGTACTGGAAGGTCAGCGGCACTGCGGGCTCAGCTGGTTCTGCATCCGTATCCGGGGCTGTTTTAATCCTCCGTAAAATTTTCCTGACCATTATTCTGGTACTCATCGCTTCCATGGTTACACCGGCGGATAATGCTGCAGTACCGATGTATACACCTGGGAGCTTGGTAAAAATGAACAGCCCAAGTGCTGTAGATGCCATGGATATGAGACGAATAACTGTTCCAAAAGCCACCCGCCGTGTTGCATGGTTCCGGATCAATACACCCTGATAGAATCGCCGGAAGCCAATGGCGCCAGGCCAGGGCAATAAAATGATAGTGGCGACATGGGTCAGCTTAGCTACGTTTACCGGTAGTCCAATCAGATCAAGGGTGATAAAAAAGAATATCTTTGGTATGATGAGAATAAGCATGGCCAGAGTTATGATACCATTCAATATCCAGGTGTATTGACGGAGTTTTCGCAGTGAATTGTAATCTTTGACCAGGGAGGTGGAGGCAGTCATCATCATGATAACCGGTGCTTCAACAATGAGGGCAAATGAGAAGGCAACCCCGTAGGCGGCCAGGTTGAATTTTGGGTCTACAAGACGGGCTATAATGGCCGCAATAAAAGGTCCCTCAAGGGACATCATGAGCCAGGTCCCAGCAAGGGGTAACCAAAACTTGAATATCTTCCTGGTGGTCAGTTTATCCATATCACGATCAATCTAGACTAACTTGGTAGAATTGTTCAAAATACTTTCAAATGAAATGATGAATCATCAGCCTGCATTGGCTGTGCGAATCTATTTGTATTGAAATTCGCCTACAAAAATGGATTGAGGTTTGAGCATGAGAGCAAATACGTAGCTGTCGTTGGCGCCATCGGAACGAAGTTTTAATTCTTGCTCTTCTGTTCCGATTATATCTTTTTTGCCCTGCTCAGGGGGAAAGATATTAAGAGCAAAGTGAATCTCAGCGCTCTTAATTTCTAATTTGCGACCTATTCCCCGCAGACTTACCTGGATAGATTTAGGCTCCAGACCTTCATTTATAACTGTGACGAGTACTTCATCTGAATTCTTGAAGGTCATGGCATTTAATCCATCCTGAGTCGGATCAAGGGTTGATATGATGGTTGATTGTTTGGGAACCCTTTTCATCAGTTGAGATAGCAGAGAAAAAATAGGTTTCTCACCACCATTCAGATCCAACAGGCCCCAGGATCTTTTTTTGTATTTCACATCAGCAGGAGCATCATAAAGTTGATAGAGGAAAGGCACGACTTCTTTATTTTTTAATAGATCTAAAGTATTGGAATACACCCTCAATGCGTATGGTAGGGTGAATGTCGCGCTGTAGTAATATGTTTCAAATGTATTCAAGTTTCCCAAAAGGTCGTACTGATTGGGATCTGGATACTGGATATCATTAAATTTTGTCTCAGAGGTAGCAAATGAATTAACCAAAAGAGGTTTCCTCGATTCAATCCTCTCCAGGTATTCAAAGAAGTTCCCCAATGCGTTACCGACCATGCCGCCTTCAAGTCTGTTTCCCCAGCTATGAACCGTCCAGAATGGTAATATATCAAAACCAGCTTGATCAAGATCCATATACCAGGTTTCCAGGTCACCACCAAATGCCGGGGACGAGAGTCCTGGTCCCACAATGTCGACATTTTGAAAATCTCGCAGATCTAGCTCGGTACGGGTAGCATGAATCAATTCATTAAACAAATCGGAGGTAAGGGCCAGGGAATCACCTCTCAGAATATCGGGGGAATCTAATAGTTCAATATAATCAGCTGGGACATCTTGGTAGAGCAGCTCATCCACCTCCTCTGCCCACCACCCTGCAAAGCCTTTCACATCAGCCAGTTTCCCATAGTCATCCAGGAATTCACCCGGGATGGCATCCAGACTGTAAATCCATTTAATTCCCAGGCGAGACGTTGAAGCACGTAAAGCCAGAATATCATCCCAATTCTCATCTTCACGTTTAACACGAATATATTTGATACCTAGCTCATTGAAGGTCTGTAGCACTTTCATCCTACGACTGTAAAAGCTGAGAGGAACATTGGCGCCAAGACCATTGAAGGGTCCGACTTCATTCTGGAGATCAAATTCCACAGGAATGTAATGATCCTTTTTCCGGTCACCAAAAAAACTACATGACCACATCACACTCAGAATGAGAAGGATGATCGATATCTTCATTGCGTATTTGAAGAAGGATACTTTCCGCATGGATTTAATTTCAACAGACCATTGACTGAGTCAACTAAAACCTGAGAAAAAGTTGTGAATAATATTGCTGCCAGCCAGAGGTTCTAGTGTTTTTGTTTGGCCAGCTCCAATTGCAGGATGGTTTCTCGATAACCCTTTTCGATGGCAATTTCTGCTTCCAGGAAATTCCAGGCCGCCAGACCTGTACTCACATTGATAATCATATTGGGGTTGGCCAACTCAACTTGATTAGCTGCAATTAATGCCATGGATAGAATGACTGTTTCATGGGCGATTTCAGCCAGATTCGGTTTCCCCGCAGTATACCAGGCTTCATTCGCTTTAGGAATTCGCCATGTGGATCGGCTATTCTTTAATTTGTCAGCATTCATGTATTTGAATTTCTGCTTCTCCGTTTTGCCTTCTGGAAAGGCTAATACGTTTACAGCTATGATATAATCTGCTCCCATAGATCGCACTACATCGATGGGTACCGGGTCAATCATACCACCATCAACCAGAACTTGATCCTCATTGGCCAGGGGGTTAAAGATGATAGGAATAGATGAGCTGGCCCGGGCAGCGTTGGCCAGATTGCCCTTATTCAGGACAAATAAGTCACCTTTAAGGATATCAACTGTTGTAGCTGAAAATGGAATAGCTAAATCTTCGATATTTTGATGACCATATAGTTCATTGAGAAAAGCGTGAATTTTCTGGCCATCAATAAACCCTCGGGTTGGGAAAACCGGATCCAGTAGATTTAAAACATCTAGCCAATCTTGATTCAATGCAACATCTGATAATGAATCAACACTGAGGCCTGCTGCGTATCCACCCCCTATGATGGCACCCATACTACTACCGGCGATCATATCAATGCGGATACCTGCTTTTTCCAGAGCATCCAAAACTCCAATATGCGCAAAACCTTTAGCAGCACCTGCACCCAGAGCTAAACCTACTGTAAAATCCTGCTGAGCCTTGCCTTCCAGAACAAGCTTAAACTTTTGCTCCATTTCAACTGTGTTGGGTGATGCTCCAAATAATGTCCCCAACACAAGACATATTGAAAGAAAGATGCGGATTGCGTGACGCGGGTCTATCATTTACTTAAAAATATCATTCAGAATAGCTGCCAGATGGAAACCTGCCTTTAACAGCCGGTCTTCCATCAGTTCTTTATTTTTGTAAACATATTCGTATGACAGTTTACCGTCACCAATATCATAGACCTGGTCATGAACTGCGCGGGAGTTATTTACAAAGCTTAAGATGTTTGGATCGAGCATGAGTTGTTTATCGGCATCGGATAAACCAAGCTGAATCTGCTGGGCATATTCTGTGTAGCTGTATTGCATACCATCTATCATCTGGGAATCCCAGACTTTATGCAGATTTGTCTCATCCCAAAACCAGGTCACTTTCACATCATTTCCACCCCTGTCTGTTCCATTACCTACATGAAGAGGTTGATGTAAATCTCCAACGATGTGGACGATGAAGCGGAATACATTCAATTGATCTTTCTTTCCCAGCGTACCTTTTTTAAGCAAAGTGGTAAATTCAGACACCTTCTTTACAGCGTAGCCACCTGCTTCAGGACCTTCATATTCATGTCCCTCTAGAATGGTACAATAGTGCCAGTCATGTGAATGATCCCAAGCAGAATCCGATTTAATCTCGTCTGCCCAATTTGCAATTCTAGCAATATCGGTGTGGCCCAATAAATATGATATTTTCTCTTTTGCTACTGGTGTAAGATTCTCTTCAGCAATTTTGCCGATAACCCGATGACCGGTTTTTCCCCAGCCAAACAGGACGCTGGCAGTTACAAGAATGATGATAAACTGACGCACGATGGACTCTCCTAATAATTTTTTGTCCAAGAATCTAAACTGAGATAGATTTAAACATGCAAACAAAATTAGTAATGTTGGTAAAATCAGCTGGATCTGACAAAATCATGCAGATACTAGCTGTACCACGGGAGTTGTATATATTTTCAACAGATACTTGCCAATATCGAAATGAAGTCATAATATTGTTTATTATCACTTTACACCCATTAAGTAATCGCTATGCCCGGATAATTCTCTCGAGGAATGGAATTACTTAATAATAGGGGTGTTTAAAAACTCAATAATTCGAAAATCGGTTTATCTATTTTTGCCCTCTCGTATTTTTCTCCTAGATGAATAGTCATATTATTTCACACTAACATCATTATTATCAATACTATATATTAGTTTTTCCCTCTCCTAAGGCACTGTAAGGATTCTAAACAGTTGTTGCATTTTTCAGCACTATCGAAGATTGGGCGTGAAGCGCGTTTTCGCCGGTGGCTGAGTGCATGTGATGAATTTCTATACACTTCTATTTTTTTGTCCTTCAATATTATTAAGCATCTATCTAACTGTTAAATATATGCTTATGTGTTGTATAATTTTCTGGCATCGCTATTGAATTAGTAGAGGTGAACAAAAAAGGAGGTTCATAATGGTCATTGCTCTCGTTGTTTTATTTGCTGCTATCGCAATATCAATTTCCTGGTATAAGGGAATGAAACGATATCAGGCTTTGCGTGATTCACCCATCGTAATGAAGAAGACGTATCAATTCAAACCCGATAGACTCACCTCACCTGCTGGGGTCTACTTCAGTCCTACCCACAGCTGGGCACATATGCAGTCTAACGGAGTCGCCAAAGTTGGTGTTGATGCTTTTCTTAATGGTTTAACAGGTGTTCTATCCGAAATCAAGATCCCAGAGAAGGGACAAGAAGTTCGGCAGGGAGACCCCATGTTTCAAATTTCACATGAAGGCAAGATGCTAGTGATCTCTGCTCCTGTCTCCGGAACAATCAAAACGATCAATCACGTCGCCCTTCAGAATCTGGGTATTGTACACAGGGATCCCTATGCTGCTGGTTGGTTGGCAAAGCTTGAACCCTCAAACTGGGAAAATGATACCCAGCGACTCTATCGGGGTTCGCGTACATCATCCTGGCTCAAAGCTGAAATAGCAAGAATCCGAGATTTCTTCGCTCATTCTTTTGCACCGCCCCATGCGGAACGTGGTTTGGCATTGCTTCAAGAAGGTGGTGATATCGCTGACGGCGCGTTGGCATTCGCTGGCAAAGGTTTGTGGGGATCATTTCAAAAGCTCATTCTGGATCCATCGAATCAAGAATTGTTACACGATTCATAATAATCCCTCATCCTCATAACTGATTCTAGAAACTGTAAGGACAATCCAATATGTCTATTGATAGACGAGAATTTCTTAAACCCCTGGGGGTTGCGGGCGCTAGCCTGAGTGGAGCCTCTGCCCTTGGAAAATCAAAGCCTGAACCAGACCAGGAAGAATTCTATGCCATCCTGCATGACATAACCCTGTGTGAAGGCTGTCAGGAGTGTGAATTCGCCTGTGCGGCAGCCAACAACCTGCCAGAACCTTCTGACTACCCGGATAGTGATGTAAAACGAAAATTAAAGCCGGATCAATACTCTGTAATCAATGCCGTAGAGACCAGTGTTGGTGAGGTGTACACGAAACAACAATGTATGCATTGCGCCCAACCTGCATGTGCTTCTGCCTGTCTTACTCAAGCAATGACAAAGCATGAAGAAGGTCCGGTAACCTGGACTGAAGGTAAATGTATGGGATGTCGTTACTGCATGGTCTCCTGCCCCTTTGACGTTCCCCAATTCGAATTTGATGACAACAATCCAAAAATTGGTAAGTGCCAGATGTGTTTTGACAAATTGAAGGAAGGTGAAATTCCTGCCTGTGTTGAAAACTGTCCCGCTGAGGCACTCACGTTTGGAAAACGCAGCGAGATCTTAGCCGAGGCTCACCGAAGAATTCTGGAAGATCCCGATTCATATGTCGATCATGTATATGGTGAATATGAAGCCGGTGGTACATCATGGTTAAATGTCTCCCCTGTTCCTTTTGAGGAACTTGGATTCAAAACTGACCTGGAAACCAAACCATATCCTGAACTCACAAAGGGATTCCTATACAGTGTTCCCTCCGTTTTTGTTCTATGGCCAGCTTTGCTCATGGGTTTGAGAGAAGCAACGAAAAAAGATGACCAAGAAGTTATGGAAGGAGCAGATCATGAGTGAGAGTTTAATGACTGATACTTATGAACGTCCTGCCAGTACCTGGAAGTTTTTACTTTCTGAGTTAAAACCCCGTGGTAATCCATGGACCATCTTTAATATGATTTCTGTGCCAACTGTAATTGTTGCAGCAGTCATTATTGTTATTCGTTTTGTTTATGGACTCTCAGCGGTTTCAAATGTGACCCAAACTGTGCCCTGGGGGTTGTGGAAGGGTTTTAACGTGGTGACAGGTGTTGCCTTTGCCGGGGGAGCCTACGTTTTAACCTTTATGGTATATATCCTGGGTTTGGAAAAGTATAAACCACTGATTCGTGTCACCGTATTGAACGGATTCCTGGCATATACCTTCTATGCAATTGCTTTGATTCTTGACCTGGGTAAACCCTGGAACATCATCAATCCTATCATAGGTAACTCGTTTGGGACCAGCAGCATTCTCTTTCTGGTGGCCTGGCACTTTATGCTCTATATCGTGGCTCAGCTCATCGAATTTTCTCCCACAATAGCAGAGTGGCTGGGTTCAGAGCGTGCCAGACGAAACCTGAAACGTCTCACCATTGGTGCAGTAGTTTTTGGTATCACACTTTCCACCCTCCACCAATCTGGACTGGGCGCGCTCTTCCTCATGGCCAAGGGCAAGATCCATCCTCTCTGGTATTCAGAGTTCATCCCCACCCTGTTCTTTATCTCCAGTATTTTTGCTGGACTGAGTATGGTGATTTTTCAAGGGAGTATCTTACAAAAGGTCTTTGCCTATCAGTTGGATAATAATAGCGATGAGAACCACAATATCATGATTCGCGGTCTCTCCCGAGTTTGCGCGATCGCTATGTTTGTATATTTCTTTCTCAAAATCGTTGATTCAGTTCACAATCATACCCTGGGATATCTCATGACCCCCATGGGTGTATGGTACATGATAGAGATGATCGGTTTTGTCCTCATTCCAATGCTGCTCTTTGTTAGAGGTGTTAGATTGGGTACTCCATACACCATAAAGTTGGCTTCTATTATGACCCTGATTGGGATCGTCCTCAATCGTATGAATGTGTCTGTAATTGCCTATCGTTGGGATGAGATTCCCCGCTATATACCAACCTGGATGGAAATAGTCGTAACCGTATCCATCCTATTCGTTCAGATCTGGATCTTCCGCTGGGTTCTCCATCGTATGCCCGTGTTAAGAACTATGGAATCCATGACAGCAACTTCACAAACACAATAAGGAGAGGTAACAGAATCATGCCTAATCTTTTCTATAACGATATTTTTGCAACCAAAGGAATTGAGTATCTACTCATCATAAGTTTTTTCCTGGTTTTCGTCCCCTTTTACGCCTTTCTCAAAGAGGTTGAAGGTCCGCTCTTTTCACTGGCCAAAGTCCGTTTACCCCGCGGTGTCTTTTTTGATAAAACCCACACCTGGGCTTATCTAAAAACCGCTGGTCAGGTTCAAATTGGGATTGATGACTTCCTGACTGCTCTCACAGGTCCCGTCTCACTGCAGCTTCACAAGATCAGTGGTGAAGAGATTCAACGCGGGGATCATCTTGCAACCCTTATGGCTGAGGGAAAAAGCCTGAAAGTCTACTCTCCCGTGAGTGGAACTTTGAAATCCATTAATAAAAAGGCCCTCCATAAATTCAGTATACGAACCAGCAATGAATTTACGGAAAACTGGTTGTTTGATATGGCTCCCAAGCGTTGGGATGTAGAGAAAGCCATGCTCATTATAGGTGAGAAGGCTCAACAATGGATCCAACAGGAGCAGGCCAGGCTGCGTGACGTTCTGGCATTCGCCGAAAGAAAATATGATCTGTCAGCTCAACCCATCCTACTCCAGGAAGGTGGTGAAATCGAAGACAACGTGCTGGAAACATTATCCCCTGAAATCTGGGAAGAGTTCCAATCAGAGTTTATCGACGCAGCGAAGTGACAAGTTTAAAACATATCGAATCGATAGAGGGGGATTCCTGTGTGGCTCAGGATTCCCCTTCTCCAATGCCCAAAACATGTAGGGTAAGACCAAAAATGGAAACACACAAATGCATATGGATGGATGCCGAATCCGTTGATTATCAGCTCTGTCCATTGAATCAAAACTGTGATTTATGTGATTTTCACAAGCAGATGATGCGCGGATGTCGTCCAGGAAAAACAGCTGAATCAACTACCATTGATATTCGTAAGCCTGAAGCAACGGTCATTCAGTTTACCCCAGGTCTCCAGTTTCTAAATCGTCACTTTTGGATAAAAAGAACTGGTAAAGGGAAGGTGCATCTGGGCATAGATGCCTTTCTGTTTCAAATTCTTTCATCGGTCCAGAAGATAATCACACCCAAAAATAACTCACTACTTGTGCAGAGACAGTGCTTTGCCTGGCTCCAACTTGAAGATGAAATTATCTATCTGCGCACGCCGATACCAGGTCGTATTATTCATACCAATCCACTGTTTGACTCCAAGCAGATGCAGGATACCCAACTATATCTGAGCCCGGAAGAGGATCTCTGGTTATTAGAATTGGAACTGGATGAGGGATCTTTAGAAATTGAATTTCTCTGCAAGGATGACTACATGAACCAGGCCAAAAAAGATATTGGTCGTTTCGATAAACTCCTCGAGCCCGCAAAAGAAGCAACACCTCATACTCTCATTCGAAGATCTCAATTAGACAAAAAGGCGTTCTCAAAGTACCTCTTAGACGTTAGTGACAACCTGGCATATGTATGTTAACTGGCATGTATTATGCTTAGTTAACTATTGCCTTTGATAACTCAGCCAAATTTCTAGCTCGAGGTGGATATGGAACAAGAGTCAGTGCAAAAAAAGGAGATCCGATCTCACTTAAAATTAGCCTGGCGAGGTATCTTCCGGACCAAATCTCTGTACAGCCATCTCGTAGCTATGTTGGTCTCCATGTCCTTGTTACTATTCATTTTCTTGGCTTGGTTAATCTTTTCCATATCTAATAATTATCTTGAAAATGTGTTAACACGTTGTGGGAAAAGAATGTCTGCTATGGTTGACCTGAGCATCAGGTCCAGTATGATTCGCGAAGATCATGCTGAACTCACTATTGCCATCACAAAAGTTCAGGATGTCCCTGGCGTTGGGGCCATCCGTATATTTAATGATGAGGGTGAGATCAGGCACTTTTCCCCAGGCGCACTACACTCTGGTATGGAGCATACACCTATGACACCCTGCGCTCATTGTCATAGTGAAGTGGATCATTCGCAATGGGGTATGCCTGGCACCTGTATCTACAACAGGGATGCTGATGCCGGTCGAAACATGATTGTCCTCTCCCCCATTATGTCCACTCCGGAATGCCGATCCTCAGGGTGTCACCAGACCCATATTGATTCGGAAGTTCTGGGATTTCTGGAAATTGAATTACCCCTGGATGAATTGGATGGTGCGCTGAGCCAACTTCTGTATGAATATTTTGGTCTGATATTGCTATTCCTTGTGCTGGTCATGGGAGCCCTGCTCTTTTTTGTGAAACGGCGCATTCACAAACCTCTGAAACGGATTGTGGACGCCAGCCGCGCTGTCTCCACTGGAAATCTGTCAGTACGCGTTAATGTTCAGCCCAATGATTTGATAGATATCCATGAGGTCGGATTGGCACTAAACACCATGCTGGAATCCATTAATGAGAGCAGTCGTGAGCTGCATCAGTGGTCCAACGAATTGGAAAATAAGGTGCGAACCAAATCTGAAGATATTGCCCGAACTCAAAACGAGATATATCAAATCGAACGACTTGCCTCCTTAGGTCGACTTTCATCATCCGTGGCTCATGAAATCAATAATCCACTGGCTGGAGTACTCACCTATGCAAAACTGGTCTCCCGAATTCTGCAAAACCCCGAGCTGACAGAAGAGAAAAAGGAAGCGGTCTTAAAACATCTTGAAATGATCCAATCTGAGACTAAAAGATGTGGAAACATCGTCAAAGGACTCCTTAATTTTTCTCGGGATGGTAGCCAAAAATTTGATGAGGTCAGTGTAAATGAAGTTCTTGCGGAAACAGAACAACTCATCCAGCATAGTTTCCAAATCTCTGATGTAATACTGGCGACAGATTTCTCTGCCACCAGGGATCAGATAAGGGGCAACGGAAACCAAATCATCCAGGCCTGCCTGGCAGTGCTTACAAATGCCCTGGAAGCGGTTAGTCCAGGACCTGACAGCCAGGTAACCTATCGAAGCTATAACCCAGATATGGAACATATCACCATAGAGATCAAAGATAATGGTATTGGTATTTCTGAAGCGGATCAGGAGCATATATTTGAACCCTTCTTCTCCAGTAAAAAAGAAATGTCGGGAATTGGTTTAGGCCTGGCAGTCACTTATGGAATTTTGGAGCAACATAATGCAAAAGTTGCCGTGGATTCAGCACCAGGGGCCGGCACATCGCTGAAATTCACATTTGAACTAAGCTCGGGGAGGGCTTAAGATGGACAATAATCTTTCGATATTAGTAGTTGATGACGAACTCTCAGTACGTGATTCATTATCCAACTGGTTTATTGAAGACGGATATACCGTAGACACTGCTGAAGATGCCAAGGTGGCCTTGAAAAAGATTGAGGCCTATCATTTTCATATCATCTTGATTGATATCAAGCTTCCCGGTATGGATGGTCTGGAGTTAAACCGTCGTATCAAAGCCATTAATGAAGATATGATTGTCATCATAATGACAGCTTTTGCATCGGTTGATTCAGCGGTTGAAGCCTTGAAAGACGGCGCCTACGACTATGTATGTAAGCCTTTCGACCCAGATGCCATCACGCATATAATTCGAAATGCCAGCAAGTCCATTCAACTCAGCAAGGAAAATCTATCTCTTCAGGATCGGATTAAGAGCCTGGTTAATGTTGATGACATCATCGGTGAGAGCGAGGGTATTCTCAACGTCTTGGAACAGGTCAGGGTTGTCGCTGAAACTGATTCAACGGTCATTATCAATGGTGATAGTGGTACAGGCAAAGAGCTCATTGCCAAAGCCATTCACATGAACTCTTCGAGACGCTTCTTCCCCATGGTTACGGTTCACTGTGGGGCCATTGCAGAAAATCTCATGGAAAGCGAGCTCTTTGGTCATGAGAGAGGTGCTTTCACCGGTGCTCAGTACGCACGCAAGGGTAAATTCGAAATGGCCGATGGGGCCACACTGTTCCTTGATGAAATTTCTACCATCTCTATGAAAATGCAGATCGAAATATTAAGAGTTCTGGAAACGAAGAAGTTTGCCAGAGTGGGTGGTAATCGCGAGTTTAAATCAGATTTCCGCGTGATCTGTGCAACCAATCGTGATCTTGCATCCATGGTGAAAAATGGAGAATTCAGGGAAGATCTCTTCTATCGGCTCAATGTGTTCTCAATCATTATTCCCCCTCTCCGTGAGCGCGTGGAAGACATCAAGTTGCTCTCTGAACATTTTGTTAAACTCTATGCCGATCAAATGAATAAGGGGACTCGTCATATTGGTAAACGGGCTGCAAAAGCGTTGCAGAATTATGCATTCCCTGGCAATGTCCGTGAGTTGGAAAATCTGATTGAAAGAGCCATTGTCATTGGGAGCGGTGATACGGTTCAGCTAAAAGACCTACCTTTTCAACAAAATATTGATAAACCAACCTGGGAATCCATCCAGGATATGGAGCATCATCATATTGAGAATATTCTTAAGAAATATGATTGGAATATTTCTCAGGCCGCCAAAGCATTGGGCGTTGACCGTGTTACCCTGTACAGCAAGATAAAGAAATACAAGATCGAAAAGGGCAACTAGATCAGGAATAAACAAGTGTCGCTGATCAAAATTATCCCCTTACAGTTTTCTGCCGTGGAAGAGTTGGAAAAAATGCTCTCGATCATCAGTAACCGGTTTAAAATGGAAACCCGCCTGAGTAGCCGCCCCTTCGATATGAACCCCTACTTCAATCCGGTTCGATCCCAATACAATGCCAATGAGATTATCCAAAAATTAGTCACAACAGCGGGCGACGAAAATAAGATAGTGGGTATTACTGAGTTGGATCTCTTTATCCCCGTTTTGAGTTACATTTTTGGCCAAGCCTATCTGGGGGGTTCTGCAGCTCTGGTATCTGGGCATCGTCTCCACAATAACAGATATGGTCTGGCTGAGGATCCGCAACTGTATTCTGATCGTTTGTTGAAATGCTTAATTCACGAATTGGGTCATGCCTTTGGACTAAAGCACTGCCTGAAACCTGGTTGTGTTATGGTTTCAACTACCTATGTGGAAGAAATTGATCAAAAGTCAGATATATTTTGCCATATCTGTCAAGAGGAACTCGCTGAGCTGACCTCTTAATTGTCCCCACTAGCGTGGGACATTCTCATAAACATCCTTGATTTCATCAATGGCCAACTGAATCGCCAGGGTAATATAATCATGTACCAGAAGCTTCATGCTGAGTAGGTTGGGATTATTATATAGCCCATGGGTGATGACATCCCTAGTAATGCATAGGGCTCCACATAATTCCTCCAGGCTGGCATGTTCCTGCATTCTGCGATGAGACAGATCACGGGCAAAGGTAATCATGATGGATCTATCACCATGACGTACAGAAGTAAGCAGGTTGTTATAGACCACATTGATATACCACTTGAGATCATCGGCATTCATGGAATGGTAAAATTTTAGTAGTTCCTGGTTTTCAGACAGCATGATTTTGGAGTATATCTTTTCAACAAGAGGCTCGTGCATTTTGACCATCTCTTCGGCCAGAGTCAGAGAGGGGCGACTTTTGGCGAATCTATGTAGTCGATCGATATTTTTTTGATGCCATTCCTCTGGTCTCGCTTTCAGATTTTCAATGAGGTGTAATAAACGCCGTTTCAGGTGATGTCTGGGTTTAGGGTACCACTCCAGGGTTTCCCTCGTGTAAGAAGAATCTGTAGGAAATTGTCTATCGGTATAATCCAGCATCCACAACCTTTCAAAAGGACGATTGCCGGTAATTTTTCCCATAATATTTCGCCAGATAACACCAGCCTTGGCAAACAGAACAGGAATAAAAGTCGGGTTTCTTTCTTTGCCAAAATATTGTTGGGTAGCTAATTTGAATAATTCAACCAGTGAAACTGGGCTGTCTGAACTGGCCAGGTAGGTATCAAATTTCTTCAACTCAGATGACTTCATGATGATTTTTTCAAAGATGTCAACCACACAGCACACATGAATATATGGAATGGCCATACTCCCCTTCCCTGGCAAAATTCTAGCATCCCAGCGATCAGACAACCAGATTTTCAGGAAATGATAAAGGGGTTCATATTCACACCAGTCGCTACATACAGCTGCCAGTCGAACCACTGTGCAGGGGAAGAATTGAGAGAATTCCTCCACCAGTTTTTCCCCCTGACGCTTGGTAACCGCATAGGGGAAATTAGCATCAGGGATGCTTCTCTCATAAACGAGATCACCGCTAACGGGAAATTTGCTGGCAACCAGAGAACTGGTAAAAACAAAACGCTGGACATTTATTTGCTTTGTCAACTCCAACAGGATACGAGTCGCCTCGACATTGGTTTTTTCATAGATCTGTGAAAACACCTGATCCCCAAAATCATAGTAAGCGGCGAGATGAAAAATAAAATCAATTGAGTGTGTGCTAGAAGCTTTTTGAAAGGCCTTTTTCAGTTGAACTGGATCCATCAAATCCACCAACATCCATTCCAGATTGAAGTGAGGTTCCAGTCCAACCTCTTTCTGTGTCCTGCGTGCAAAGGCAATCACCTTATGATCAGGGCACAAATATTTCACAAGATGGTGACCGATAAATCCGGATGCACCTGTGATAAGGACGGTCTTGTTGGTTTCCTGATATCCCATTTTATCTATCCAAATTTGATCCTCAGGATCAAACGGTAGTAACTGGACTATCTGTTATGAAATCGAACGTAGGAGGCTGGAGCTTTGGCTATATCGTAGGCGTCTTCGATTTCATCTACTGCCATTTGAATGGTCAGGTCTACATCGTCGCGGATGCGCTCCTCCAAATGCTTAACTAAATCATAATCAAGAAGTTGCTGAATAACTATTTCAGCCAATGTTTCATATACATCCACGACCTCGAGTAATTTAAAACCTTCATGGATACGAATGCTAGCGATAAAACGTGCATAGTTGGACATAGACAATCGATCACCTGTGCGTACTGATACCTTGAGAAGATTATAAACAATACCAAGATACCAGGCCAGTTTTTCTGGATCCATTTTCTTGTAAGAGGGGTATCTATCGGGATGTTCAATATCCATAATCTGGTCGTGAAGGGCGGTCAGGATTGAATCTTCCTGTTGTACCAGTGCTTCAGATATTGCCAGGTTTGGTCGTTCAGGAGATTTGTAGAGCGCCAGAGTATTTTTCTGATGCCACTCAGTGGGATAGGTTTTCATATGTTCAATTACATGCAGAATTCTTCGCTCCGGTCGGTATCGTGGAATAACCTTCCAGTCTAACTCTTTTCTCGTGTACGCAGCGTCCACATCCATGCGCTCATCGATGTACTTCATCATCCAGGGACGTTCAAACGGGCGGTGACCAATGAGTCGACCTGCAAAATCCATAAGAAAGACACCCAGTTTGGCCAGGAGAACAGGCATATGAATAGCCCTGCGTTTCTCGCCAAAAACGAATCGGGTACTTAAATCATATAGCTCCTGGTGGCTGGTACTTTCATCAGGGCTGGCGATGAGTACATCAAAGGGTTTCAGCTTGTCTGTTTTATCAAGTATGGTTTTCAACATTCTGACAAGGCAAACAATATGAATGTAGGGAACCGCAGATTCGCCTTTACCTCCAAGTACCCTTGATTTCCAGGATCGAGATGACCAGGTGTCTAAAAATTTATATAATGGTCCATATTCACACCAATCACTGAATACTGCGGCAAATCGGACCACCGTGCAGGGAAAAGATTTAGACCATTCCTTGGCCATGGCTTCACCTGCAATCTTGGTAACTGCATACGGAAAGTCAGCATCCAGGGAACTCTCCTCTGTGAGTCTATCTCCATCTTGAGGAAATTCTGAGACGACCAAAGAGCTCGCGAAAATAAATCTTTTAAGTCCCAGTTTTGCTGCTGCTTCAAAGATAAGTTTTGAGCCGTGGACATTGGTGCGTTCATATTCTGCATTGGGTTCATTGGAAAAATCAAAAAAGGCTGCGAGGTGAATAAAATAATCGGCGCCACCACCAGCCTTTATTTCGTCCATTGCATCGCGAACATTTTCAGGTTCGGCTACATCAACGAGATACCAGGTGATATTTTTGTGTCGGCGTATGCCAACTTCTTGCTGACTCCGTCGGGCGATAGCGAAGATCTGATATTCATCCTGATAGGTCTCAATAAAGTTTCTACCAATAAATCCAGATGCCCCAGTAATAACTAATCTGGGGAGGGCTTTGTCAGTCACCCGTTTTCTCCTCAGTGAACAATGCGAGGAAAAACATCATGACCATCAAACCCATCAAACCATCACTGACGGCTGAAATGGCGATTACTGGGACCATCTCTGAAAACAGAAAATAGAAACCCAGAAACAAGAAGGCGATCCACTTAGCCAGAATGATGAAAATTATCAGACTCTTCTCTGCCAGAGGATTCTTAGCTGCCAGTAAGTAGCCAATACTCATGACAACATGAAAGACGCCTCCCTGTGTAGAAAAGAAGCGGTATGGATCTATTGTGAAACCAAACCAGGAGAGAACGCTAAATGGAAGGACAATAAGTGCAATTCCCACACAAAATGAATGCAGGGCTATGAGATATAGCAGTAATTGAAATAATGGAATATTTTTGAAAATTTTCATGATTCTCAAGCGTTCAAATATCACGCCAAGGTATTTACCAGCAAACTCAAAAATATGGATTAGTGTTTGTGATTCTCTATTCCCCATTCCTCAAGAATGCGCAGTGCGTTATCAATAACCTTGTCAAATACCCCTTTTATGGTTGGAGTCATTTCCAGATCCAGATTCTCCATGGATTCGGGTTGAATACCCAGCAGTGTCATCCGCCTGGCTTTCTTATCAACCAGCTCGGCAACACTGATGAGATCTGAAAGGCCCAAATGATGGAGAGATATTTTGGGATCTAGCTGAGCAAGTATGGCATCGTCTTCAAGTTTGCCAACAGTACCCGGTTCCATTTCAAAATTAACTGCGTCAATGATCAGAATGGATTTTTCCGGGCCAAAAAAAGTCAGAAGATCGAGACCGCTGGTACCCCCATCAACGATCTCGATTTCTGGCTTAAAGTGGTAATGCTCCTGGAGATGGTTTGCGGCATGAACACCAATACCCTCATCTTCCATGAGGATGTTGCCCAGACCGAGGACGACCACCTCGGGGCTAGAGGACATGGACTTTCGAAATATTCTTCCCCTTATTGTCATGCAGGTGGATAGCACATGCTAGACAGGGATCGAAGGAGTGAATCGTCCGTAGGACCTCAAGTGGTTTTTCT
>JABIFX010000152.1 GCA_018650445.1 Fidelibacterota bacterium | reverse complement strand
TCCTATATGCTGAACAAAATCGTTGGTGAGCTGATAGTTGCCACACTGGCTGATCCCTTTGGAATCAAACTCAAGTTTATACCCTTTTTTGTCCACCCAGCCAATGATCTTGCCCGGATTCCCAACCAGCAGGGCAAAGGCGGGTACATCTTTTGTTACCACTGCCCCGGCGCCAATGAAGGCGTATTCACCAATAGTGGAGCCACATACAATTGTTGCATTTGCTCCAATGGAAGCACTTTTTTTGACCAGGGTTTTGGCATAGAATTCAGTTCCTCGTTGGGGAAATTCTGAGCGGGGTCGCTGGATATTGGTAAACACCATGGAAGGACCACAAAAGACATAATCCTCCAACTCAACACCCTCGTAGACAGAGACATTGTTTTGAATTTTTACACTATTACCAATTTTTACATTATTACCCACATTTACATTCTGACCAATGGAGACATTCTCTCCCAGAGATGATCCGGATTGAACATGTGAATAATGCCAGATTTTGGTACCCTTGCCCACCGTAACTCCGGCATCTACTTCACTGGTGGGGTGGACGAAAAAATCTGATTCCGAAGCAGGTGTCTCAGAATTGTCATCGGCTTTAATCCCCTGTAGCGAATGGGTCGCTTTTTCCAGGACTTCCAGGACATCAAAGGCATTCTGACCATCTGCAATTCCAAGTTTTGAGCCATCAAGATGGTCGATGAAATACTGAATTTCATTGGTAAGAGGGAAACCTTTATCATAGGGGATGACCTCCGTGGGGCCATCTCGTTTGATGGGTTCGCCCTGAACCCAATCAATACCCTTTTCATAATAGAGGATATCCTTTTCAGCTGAACTGTCCTCGAAAGAGATCATGCCCTTGGAGCCGATCATGACCATGCGGTGTTCCTTAAAAGGGTGTAGCCAGCTCACAAAAATATGACCAACCACATTGTTTGGATACGTCAGGGAGGTCATGGTTGTATCATGGATACCAGGTGTTAAAAACGCACCACCCCTGCTAACCACTTCAACTGGATTTGAGCCAATGAAGTATTCAAAAATGGAAATGTCATGAGGGGCAAAACTCCAGAGGATGTTTTCCTCTGTACGTACTGTTCCCAGATTTAGGCGATTGCTGTAGATGTACTCTAATTTGCCAATTTTCCCTGAGTCGATTAACTCCTTGATCTTGATAATCGCAGGATGAAAGAGCAGGACATGTCCAACCATGAGGTTGACCTTGTGCTTATCTGCCAATTCCTTTAAAGCACCAGCCTCTTTTGTGTTCAAGGCGATGGGTTTTTCAATTAAAACATGTTTACCCTGCTCCAGGAGATAGGAACCCACTTCAAAATGAGTTTCAGCCGGGGTAGCTACTGTAAACCCGTCAAAATCGTCCAGGGGGACATCTCTGACACTATGAAATAGGGTTGCTTCTGGGAAAAGAGTCTTCAACTCTTCCCGGCGATTTTCACGGGATTCTACTATACCGCCAAGAGCCCCAAGATTCTTTAAAGTCTTGATGTGGTTGGTTCCCCAACGGCCAGCTCCCACTACACAGATTCTTACATTAGAATTCATATCGTTCCTTTTGTTTCAATATCAAGCAAGATGTAGCATTTATTCCAGGCACCACGACTCCGCTCGGTGTGATGATTCAGGGAGACACACTGGTACTTTAAGAGTTTATGACCTCACATATTGTTTCAATGTCAGCCGTTTCAAGGTATGGGTGCATGGGCAGGCTAAAAATACGTTGACTCATTTCTTCACTCACTGGAAAATCACCATCCTTGTAGGCGAGATGATTAAAAGCAGTCTGTTGATGTAGTGGCTTTGGATAATAAACTGCTGAGGGAATGCCGGCATCCTTTAGTTTTGCCTGCAAGTTAGCTCTATCATCTGCATCCTTAGCAAGAATCGAATACTGGGCCCATACACTGGTATAGCCATTTGCTACTTGCGGGACAACCACTCGGTCAGACAATAACTCATTATACTTGGCTGCCACTTCATTGCGAAGCTTTACTTCACCTGGGAAGAGTGTGAATTTCTCCAGCACAATGGCTGCCTGAAGTGTATCCATACGTCCATTCAGACCGATACGGATATTATCATACTTGTCGCCACCTTTACCATGTACTCTCACTGATACGAGCTTTTCATAGAGGTCATCATCATCAGTAAAAATAGCACCACCATCACCATAACAACCGAGAGGTTTGGCAGGAAAAAATGAGGTAGAGGCTGCATCACCAAAGCTACCAGCTAGGCGGTCATCAATCTGACCCCCGAAACCCTGTGCAGCATCCTCTAAGATTTTGATATCATATTTTTTTGCGATGAGTTCGATAGCTGCGTAATCAGCTGGAAGACCAAACAAGTCAACAGGAATAACCACCTTGGGGTTCAGCTCACCCGCTTCAATCACCTGGGCGATTGATTCATCCAGAAGTTCTGGTGAAATATTGTAAGTTTTAGGATCAATATCTACAAAAATGGGTGTGGCACCTAAGAGTTGAATCACTTCTGCAGTAGCAATAAAGGTGAATGG
>JABIFX010000178.1 GCA_018650445.1 Fidelibacterota bacterium | reverse complement strand
TGATGCATACTGCAGCGAGTGTCTTGCGTAACGAGAAAGACGACTTGGCACGACTCATGGCATTAGAAATGGGAAAAGTTATCCATGAAGCTCAGGCTGAAATTGAAAAATGTGCCTGGGTATGTGATTTCTACGCTGATAATGCCAAAGCTTTCCTGGCTGATGAAATCGTTGGAACAAACGCTTCAAAAAGTTTTGTCAGCTTTGAACCCATTGGCATTGTACTGGCAGTTATGCCCTGGAATTTCCCATTCTGGCAGGTATTTCGCTTCGCCGCCCCTGCCCTCATGGCTGGCAATGCTGCTGTCCTCAAGCATGCTTCCAATGTTCCAGGGTGTGCTCTGGCTATTGAGAATATCTTTGTTAAAGCTGGGTTCCCTGAAAATCTATTCCGAACACTTATGATTTCAGCCAGCCAGGTGGAAGCTGTGATCATGAATCCCCACGTAAAGGCGGTGACACTTACTGGTAGTGAAGCTGCCGGGATGAATGTCGCAGCTATTGCTGGTCGGGAATTGAAGAAAACAGTCCTGGAATTGGGTGGTGCCGACCCATTTATCGTGCTAGATGATGCAGATATTGGGACTTGTGTGGATACCGCTGTCAATGCACGTATGATCAACAATGGGCAAAGCTGTATTGCCGCCAAAAGATTTATCGTGGTTGAATCTCGGCTTGAAGAATTTGAAACCAGAAAAACTGAGCTTATATCAGTGCTGATTGCAGGTGACCCACTGCTTCCCGAGACCCAAGTAGGACCCCTGGCACGGGCTGACCTGCGTGATGAATTGCATGGGCAAGTGCAAGCAAGCCTTGATGCAGGTGCCCGCCTCCTCCTGGGAGGTAAATCTATCCCAGGACCAGGCTACTTTTATGAGCCTACCATTATTAGCGATGTGAGAGCAGGTATGAGTCTCTACCGGGAAGAAACATTTGGTCCTGTTTCTACCATCATCCCGGTTAAGGATACTGATGAGGCTATTAAAGTGGCCAATGACTCCGAATTTGGTCTGGGTGCCTCCCTATGGACAAACGATCTCACCAGGGGTGAACGCCTCGCTCGACAAATTGAGAGTGGCGCAGTATTTATTAATGGGATGACAGTCTCTGATCCCAGACTTCCCTTCGGAGGAATCAAACGCTCCGGTTACGGGCGTGAGCTATCACATTTTGGTATACGTGAGTTTACCAATATCAAGTCCATCTGGATCGCATAGCTACAGTTTAAACTCAATATCACCATTTAAGTATATCCTATAACTGCCTATACATCCGGCGTATAGGAGCAATTCAATATGAGTTCCCGCGAAGTAATGGATAATCAGTTCACCATCATCCCTGCCTCCCAGGGAAAATTATAGAACCAAAATATTGGTTTTTTGGATTACTTCAGAGATGAAAATAATTAGTGTCTGTCCATAAAGTTAGTTTGTACGCAGATGCTATTACAGTTTCTGTATTAGATTCACAGATTCCAGATCGTCACCCCGAGCGGAGTCGAGGGGCTATTATTTTGTATCACAGTATGTTATCCCTCGACTCCGCTCGGGATGACGACCAAGAAGCAACAAGTAAAACATCGAAAAAAGACTTTTTGGACAGACACTAATTAGCCCCTTGCTTCATTAGATTTGACCGATTAAATAAGGCACTTATATTTGAATCCACTCAATGAAGAAATACTACCTTTGTTGGATATTAAAATTGATAGCTCATCATCCTTTGAGTATATACTAATTGATTTGTTGTAAGCTGCTCTGACCAGATGCTCAATTTACCAGGAGGTTCGTATGTCCGCGACTGACGTGACATCACAAATGAGAGATTTCGGTGACTCTACTGAATACAAGCGTGACCTGGGGCTCATCGAAGCCATTTCAATTGTAGTCAGCAGAATTATCGGATCAGGGATATTCAGAACCCCTGCTCCTATTATGGCCCTGGTCGGTTGTACTTCATTGTTTGGTCTGGTGTGGGTACTGGGAGGGGTTGTAACCATATTTGGAGCTGTAGTCTATGCAGAGTTAGCTGCGATGATGCCTCGCTCCGGCGGTCCTTATGTATATTTGAAAATGGCTTAT
>JABIFX010000065.1 GCA_018650445.1 Fidelibacterota bacterium | reverse complement strand
TACGATGACCTGACGATCAAATCGCAGATCGATATACTGATAGGGACTGATGATCCCTGAATCTGATTCTTCGGATATAAATTTTTCCAGAATGATGCTATTCAGAATGGCATCATCCTCGTTTCCCAGAAATACTGAGGTCCCGTGTGTGGCTGATATCAGCTTGATGCCTCGTCTGTCATAGGAAATCTCAGAAATATCAAGATATAGATTTTGATGTTCGTTGCGAATCTTATTGAGGAAACTAACCAGCATCTGAACTGTCTCATCTGGAATGATCTGGCCAATTTCAGAGCTTGGTCCTTCCACATTGATCCCGGATATGATGGGTAAATTGTAAAGCATCCCTTTGTCAGGCAATGGCAGTAGAGTGGCCTTCTCGTCAAGGGTCATGATATCCTGAACAGCGATATAGGCTACAGGCAGAACGTCATAAAGATAGATATCAAGAGAATGAGGATAATTTCTGGTGGCTTTGGCACTCCGGATAAGCGGATATTCCAGAAAACTTTCCTGAATTTCCGTAAGGTTGAGCTCCATGAGTGAGCTACCCAGGTAAACTTCTGTGAGACTCTTCACCCGTTCAGGACTCATGGTGCGTTGTCCATAAAGATTAATCGCCTCGACCTCATCGCTTCTGAGCAGCGTTGCATAGGCCACACTCAGAAAACCGACTAACAGCAATATTACGAGTAGTCCTGCTGAAAAAATCCAACTCAGAGGGGGAATGATATATGTAGATGACTTAGCCATTTACTTACTTTCCTCAAGGAAAAGTCCATGAAGTTTCCAGATGTCACCAGCACCCATGGTGATTACCAGATCATTATTCTGCAGTTTGGAGCTCAAAAATTGGTGAACATCTTCAATGTGAGCCAGAAGCTGAATTTTAGCACTGCCATGTTCCAGTATCAGTTCAGATGTTACTCCAGGGATTGGAAGTTCGCGGGCTGGATAAATATCAGTCAGGATAGCGATATCTGCCATTTCCAGAGCAGCTGCAAATTCCTGAGCAAAATCTTTGGTTCTGGAGTATAAATGAGGTTGAAACACAGCAATAATTCTTGAGTTCGCCCAACCACTACGAGCAGCCAGCAGGGTGGCTTCTATCTCTGAAGGGTGATGGGCATAATCATCGACGAATTCAACACCATTTTTGGAACCCCTCAGTTGGAATCGACGCTCGACACCATGGAAGGACTCTAGTCCAGCTTTGATATGCTCGAAATCAATACCCATCTGATGGGCGAGTGTACATGCTCCCAGTGCATTCATGACATTGTGATCACCAGGCATGTTGAGGATAATTTCACCTAACTTTTTACCTCGTTTTACTACAGTGAACTTGCTGGTGAAGGAGTTTATCTCAATATCAATAGCCCGATAATCAGGCATGTTGGTCAAACCATAGCTGATAACCGGATGAGAGCTGCGGTTTGCAAGTAGTAGCAATTCTGGATCATCGCCCTGCAAGACAAGCTGTCCTGCATCATCCAGTTTCGATATGAACTCATGAAAAGTGTCGCGGACATCCTGTAAATCTTTATATATATCCAGATGATCCGCTTCAAGGGTTGTCACAATGATCTGGGTCGGTTTAAGTGCCAGAAACGACCTGTCATATTCATCAGCTTCAACGACAATATGATTCTGTTTACCAATTCGTAGATTTGATTTCAAGTCAGGCAGGATTCCACCGACCAGAATACTTGGGTCGAGACCTGCGGCGATCAGTATCTGACCACACATACCTGTGGTAGTTGTTTTTCCATGGGTACCGGCAATTGCCAGGACGTTTTCGTACGCACTTGATATCTGACCCAGTAATTCAGCTCGACGAATTTCAGGGATACCATGAGACTCAGCATAAACCCGCTCAGGATTATCAGGTTTTACAGCACTTGAGTAAACGACCAGGTCCGCACCTCCAGCATGACTGGCTGCATGACCTATGAATACTTGAATCTCGGCTTTTCTGAGAGAATTGAGTAATTCACTATCCATTTGATCAGACCCAGAGACCTGCTTACCCTGCTGCTTGAGTAAGAGAGCGAGTGCACTCATGCCAATTCCACCGATTCCGACAAAATGAATATGTCTGGCTGACTTAAGCACTGGTACTCGCAATTCTTATGATATTGTCGCAGATTTCCTGTGTGGCTTGAGGGCGACTGAGAGCAGCTGATGACTTGGCCATGCCACTCAACTTTTCTTTGTTAGTGAAGATATCAGTGAGAAGGGGGAGAAATGCGCCTTCAACAAGTTCAGGTTCAAGAATAACCCTGGCTGCACCAGCTTTTTCCTGACTTCTTGCATTAAATTCTTGATGATTCGCTGCTGCGCTGGGCAGGGGAATCAATATTGAGGGCAATCCAAAGTGATTGATCTCTGTGAGCGTCATTGCGCCTGCACGGCAGACCATTAAATCAGCGATAGAATAGGCCTTATCCATCTCTTTGATAAATGGCTTGAGAACGATGCGGGGATTCGTACCAACCTGCTTCTGACAGAATTCGAAATCAGCTTTGCCGGTTTGCCACAGGACTTGCATTCCCAACTTTTCCAGATATTTGGCGATACGATCAATAAAATGCCGGTTGATTGCTCTGGCACCTTGAGACCCGCCCAGAATAAAGAGAGTAGGGAGTTCAGGATTTAAACCGAATAGTTCTGCTGCTTCACTGCGATCGATGCTACCACCCATAAAACGTATGGGATTACCTGTCTGTAGAGTTTCAGACCCTTTGAGATATTGATTGGCATCATCGTAGGTGAGAAATATCTGTCTTGCCTTGGGTGCAAAAAGACGTGTAACCAGCCCGGGGTAGCTATTTTGCTCCTGGAGGACGATGGGAATATTATTTCGCAGGGATTGTCGAACGGGTACCCCACTGGCATAGCCACCTGTTCCTACAGTAATGTGTGGATCAAAGGCACGTAAAGCTTTATTGGCTTTGATAATTGACGCGATCAAGCGTCCAGGCAGTAAAATGTTTTGTTTGAAACCCGCCAGGGATATTGATCTTGAAAGTCCGCGGATGGGCAGAGCTTCAAGCTTAAACCCAGCTTCTGGGATAAGACGGGTTTCCATCCCATAGTCGCTTCCAAAGAACAAGACTTCCACATCAGAAAATGCACTCTCTCTGGGAACGCACTCCTGCAATCTTTCAGCAATGGCAAGAGCTGGAATGATATGTCCACCCGTTCCACCACCTGCAAATGCGACTCGCAACATGTTATTAGAAGTCAATGTTCAATACCCTTTCGGTTGATAAAATCTTACCTGACTCATTGTTGGAGGAAATGTTGAACAGGATCCCCAGCATTACGGCGGTAGCTAGTAGATTTGAACCTCCATAGGAAATCAGGGGAAGGGGGAGACCTGTTGTCGGTAAAAATCCTGTGACGACACCGATATTTACCATGGCAAAACTGAAGAGAGAGAAACTGATACCGATGGCGAGGAGCATACTGAATGAATCAGCTGAATTTCTGGCAATTCTCAATCCTCTCAAGAAGAGAAGTAAAAAGAGCAGTAGAAAGAAGGAAGATCCAATAAATCCAAATTCTTCACCGAGAATACTAAATACGAAATCAGTGTGTGGTTCAGGGAGAAAGAGATCTTTTACATAACTATTACCCAGACCAACACCGCCTATGCCACCATGAGCCAGGCCCATGAGCGAGTGATGTACCTGGAATCCTTCATTCGCCACATCCACATTGTCACTGAAGAAAGTCATGATGCGTTTCCACATATACGGTCTGCTCCAGGCATAGACGAGGGCCGTGATTGAGCCAACCGACAAGAAGGCTGAGATATGACTGATCTGTACATTGCCGAGATAGAATAAAATCAGGCACAGCATCATAATCATGAGTGATGATGAAAGATCCGGCTGAATGGCAATGAGTGCTACTACCGTGGCGACTATCAGGAATGCTGGCAGGACACTTGTCTTGAAATCATTTAGCGTCTGCTGGTTGCGGTGCAGGTAATCTGCAATATAAATGATCATTCCGAGTCGCACAAAATCAGCTACCTGGAAACTAAAACCGCCTAGATATAGCCATCTGGCAGGATGTCTCATTCCCATTGACTTATTATAGATCAGTACACCGACCAGTAATAAATACATACCGATGAGAATGAAGTAGCGGAGATGTCTAAAGTATTGATGAGGAAATCTGGAAAAGACGATGCCCAATATGACGGCAATGGTTCCATTCATCAGGTGACGTTTTAGATAATGCGACGAATCGGCATGTTGAGAAGTGGAAGCAGAGTACATCACTACAGAACCTGCAACAAAAAGTATAATAACTATGATAAACAATACTTTATCTAGGTGGAAATATTTCACATTGTCCACCCTTCCTGGGCTTGAATTAGGGTGCGGAAGTGATCACCCCTGGATTCAAAATTCTCGAATTGATCAAAACTTGCACAAGCGGGAGAGAGCAGCAGAACATCACCATCTTCGCCATGATCAAGACAATATTTAATGGCTGATTCGATGGTTTCCACCTTACGAGTTGGTAAGGCTGGGCTTATCTGGGTCTCTATAATATCTGAAGCTGCGCCCACCAGGAGAACTTCTCGAGTCGATCCTTCCATCTGTGATATCAAAGTTGTGAAGTCACCGCCCTTGTCCTTGCCACCCAGGATGAGCCAGAGGGGCTGAGGGAAGCTGTGGATTGCGACCTCGGTTGAAGCAATGTTGGTAGCTTTAGAATCATTGTAACAGCGGATACCCTTAATTTTGCCGACATACTCAATTCGATGGGGGACGGCTGAGAAAGTCATCAGTCCCTGGGCCAATATTTCAGAGTCAGTAACAAAATCCATGACTGCTGCCACGGCAGCAAGGGCGTTGCTTAAATTGTGTTTTCCAGGCAGAGGCAGTGCTTTGGCAGGCAGAATGGGACTCCATTCGCCATCCTGCATGATACCGATAATACCTTCTGCTAACATGGCATCCCCGCCAGATAGGCTAGAAACTGAAAAATAGCGACTTTCATCAACGATGAAGTCATGACGAGACAATTCTGGATCGTCTCTATTGATAACGGCTGTACAGGTTTCGTCTAAATTTCTAAGCATCCCCAGTTTTGATTCATAATAGGCCGTCAGACTGGGATATCGATCGAGATGATCTGGTGTGAGATTCAGGATTACCGCGACATTCGGTTTGAAAGTATCAATATTGTCTAACTGAAAGCTGCTGACCTCTAATACAAAGATGGGCTTTGCCGATTCTTTTTTCAGGCTATCCATCAATACTTCAGACGCAGCCACACCTACATTTCCGCCAAGGAAACTGTCATATCCGGCAGTCTTAAGGAGATGGTGAATGAGATTTACTGTGGTTGTCTTTCCATTTGACCCAGTCACGGCAATTATTGGAGCATCGATAAACCAGGAAGTAATCTCAATTTCGGAGTAGAGCGGAACTTGCTTACTTCTGATCTTTTGAATGATGTCAGCATTCTCAGGGATACCCGGGCTCACGACCACAAAATCACTTTCCAGGACATCAGGAGAATGATAGCCAAATTCGAATTCAGCTTCTATATCACCCAGAATCTGACGTTTATCAGCATCAAACTTATCAGCGTCAAATTCGCTGACGAGAACTTTTGCACCAAAATGTCGGAGTAAACGTGCTGCACCCATGGCAGAACGCTGGCTGCCCAGAATGGTGACGTTTTTACCTGTTATGTCAGATCTGTTCATATTACCTGATCTTAAATGTTGTCAGCGTTAAAAAGGCAAACAGGATTCCCATGATCCAGAATCGAATCACAACTTTATTCTCATCCCAACCCTTGAGTTCAAAATGATGGTGAATTGGTGCCATGCGAAATAGACGCCGCCCTTCACCATATTTCTTTTTTGTGTATTTGAAATAGCGCACTTGAATTATCACGGAGATGGACTCAATGATGAAGACACCACCTGCAAAAGGCAGCAGGAACTCTTTCTTCAGCATGACCGCCACCGCCCCAAGTGCGGCACCAAGAGCCAGCGATCCGGTATCGCCCATAAAGACCTCTGCAGGTCGGGCGTTGTACCAGAGAAAACCAAGCGAAGCTCCAATAAGTGCCGCACAAAAGACAGTGAGCTCTCCTGCACTAGGGAGATATATGATATTTAAATATTGACTAAAATCGGCACGACCTGTGATATAGGCGATGCCAGCAAAGACCAGGGCTGCAATAGCCATAAGACCAGAAGCCAGACCATCCAGACCATCACTGAGGTTGACTGAGTTGGAGGTGGCAGTGATAACAAATATGACAAAGGGGATATATATCCAGGCTGACTGCAAGTCGAAAACCAGATCCTTGATGAAGGGGAGCGTAGTGGCAGTTTCAACACCTGCAAATTCAGGATGGAGAACCATCACTGCACCCAACACAAGACCCAGACTAATTTGACCAAGAAGTTTGTAGCGTGCGATAAGACCTTTTTTGGATTTCTTAACCGCTTTTAGATAATCATCTATAAATCCAACGATACCCATCCAGACAACTGAAACGACCATCATTTGAATATAGATATTGTCTAACCTGCCAAATAACAGGGTAGGTACCAGAATTGCACCAATGATGATTAGACCACCCATGGTGGGTGTTCCGGCTTTTGCAGTATGGGATTCAGGTCCATCAGTTCGAATGGTTTCCCCAATTTGCATACTATGCAATTTTTTGATGATCCAGGGACCCACGACAAAGGAAAACAGGACAGCTGTAATAGCAGCACTGGCTGAGCGGAAGGAGATGTAACGGAATATGTTCAATGCAGAGAAATATTCTTGAAGGGGCAACAGTAAATGATATAGCATTAGTTGTTTTCCTTATATGCATTGACATAATCTTCTAATTGCATTCCGCGAGAACCTTTTAGATAAACCAGATCACCTGGTTTGACTTCCTCCAGGAAATGGTGGAGAGATTCGGCTTTGTTATTGTTGTAATACAGTGATGTAAAGCCTTGTTCTTTAAGGTGATGGGCAGTGTTGACGACTTCTTCACCTAATAATATGATGTGGTCAAATTCAGCCTTCAGCATTTGAGTGGCAGCAGTGACATGAGATTCGATACTCTGAATTCCCAATTCCAGCATGTCGGCAAAGATCAGGATTTTTCGGGCGGAACTATTTATTTCAGCCATGGTCTCAAAACCGGCTTTGGCACTTGCAGGATTGGCGTTGTAGGCATCATTATAAAAATGGACCCCTCCAACTTCTTCATGCTGCATGCGTCCAGTTTCACCAGAATAATCTTCCAGGGCTTCCTGAAGCTGATCAACGCGAATTCCATTTTCTAAGGCGATAGTAGCTGCAGCGGCGGCATTAAACGCGATGGCCTTGCCGGGTTGGTTCAAGTGGGCAGAGTATTTTCTGAATTGAAGGTCATAACAACCCGTTTTGTCAGGTCCTGTCATCATGAAACTATGCTTTGCTTCTTCATTAAAGCTGTAGGAGACAGAATTGGTATAACCCTGACCCAAATCAGACACTCTTTTATCATCCAGATTCACAAAGACACGACCACCATTTGCTCTCAGATATTGAAATAGTTCACCCTTGGTCGCTTGAATTGTTTCGATATCCTTGAAAAATTCTGTATGCGCCAGACTGATATTGGTAATCATGCCCTGATCTGGTTGTGCAATATCACAAAGATACTGGATGTCACCTTTTTGACTGGCACCCATTTCAATAACTGCCATTTCATGAGAATTATTCAACTTTAGGAGAGTCAATGGTAAGCCAATATGATTATTAAAGTTACCATCTGTTGACAATACTGAGAATTGCTTACTGAGGATATGCGTAAGCAAGTTCTTAGTGGATGTTTTCCCGTTTGTCCCCGTAATCGCGATCAGGGGGATATTAACAAGTTTCCGGTGTGCAGTGGCAAGGTCAGCAAGAGATTTGACCGGATCCTCTGTCATTATCAGAGGGATGGAAGCGTCCCAATCTTCACATCCGTCCCATGAAGTGGAGGCCATGACTGCTGATGCGCCACGGGAAATGGCTTTTGGGATAAAGTCATGACCATCCACTTGGGAACCGATAAATGCAACGAAGAGGTCTCCGGCATTTAAGCTTCGAGTATAAATACTGACACCGGTTATGGGGGACAAGATGGCCCCCTTAATGCTTACATCAGGGAGCGACAGAATAGTATCAGGCAGAATAGCCATGTTGCTCCATGAATTGATCTACAATTGTCATATCACTAAAAGGTTTACGTTCACCCATGATTTCCTGGTAAGGTTCGTGGCCCTTGCCCAGCACAGCAACGATATCGCCTGCCCTGGCCTCTAGTAAAGCGGCGTTTATTGCCTCGGTCCGATCTTGAATGACGCTATAATTTGACCGCTCGCCACAACCCGCTATAATTTCCTGGATGATATTGAGAGGTGCTTCAGTTCTTGGATTATCATCGGTGATAATTGCTTTGCTTGAAAGTCTGGTCGCAATTTCACCCATAATTGGACGCTTACCCTTATCCCTGTCACCACCACAACCAAAAACAGTGATGAGACGATTGTCTGGATAAGATTCAGCCAGGGTATCCAGGACGGTTTCCATGGCGTCAGGGGTGTGCGCATAGTCAACAAAGACCTGAAAAGGGGCCTGGTTGGCAGTTTTTTCCAATCGGCCAGGTACCATGGGGAGTGTTTTTGCAGAGAGCTCCACCTTTTCAATATCACACTCCAGCTCAATGGCCGATGCATAGGCTGCCAGAAAATTGTAATAGTTGAAAGTTCCAACTGTATTTACCTGTACAACTCTTTGTCCGTATGGAGTATCGAGGGTGAGTTCCACACCGTGGCGGTTAATTGAATGGTCTAGAATTCTGTATTCTGCATTAGAGTTATAGCCATAACGGATAATTTTCGCTACACAGACTTCGATAATTCGCTCTGCATAGGGATCATCCATATTGACAATAGCCACAGATTCTTTTGGCAACCCCTTAAAGAGCAATTGCTTCGCAGCGAGGTAGTCTTCCAGTGAACCATGATAATCCAGATGATCCTGAGTAAGATTGGTGTAGACAGCCACGTCAAAAGTGAGCCCATCTACCCGATTTTGTGAAAGTGCGTGAGAGGAAACCTCCAGCGTCACTGCTTTGGCTCCGTGAGCTACAAATTCAGCTAAAATTTCATACAAATCAGCAGATTCTGGAGTGGTATGCATGAGATCAATGTCTACATCATCAATCTGGGCACCGGTGGTACCAATGCGTCCAGTTTTAGTTCCACTTTTGTTGAGGAGATGCTGAACAAAATAATTTGTCGTGGTTTTACCATTTGTTCCAGTGATGGCAACCAGCTTCAACCCTTCTTCCGGGTGACCAAAATATGTAGATGCGATGACAGGTAATGCCAATCTTGAATCTTGTACCAATATTGAAACAATATTTTCTGGAATGACAAAATCTGATCGATCATATACAATGACCTGGGCACCATTTTCTATGGCAGCGTATATAAAATCATGACCATCTGTAATGAGACCACGAACGGCGATAAATAGATGTCCAGGCTGTACCTGCCTGGAATCATAGCTGACACCAGTGACTTCGGTATTCTGATCACCACATAACTCTAAAATATCTTGAACCTGATTAATGATATTAGTCAGTTGCATTATTCACCCAAATAGATTTCTACAGATTGACCTGCTTTAAGTGTTCTTCCCGCAGCTGGTACTTGCCTGATAACTCGTCCACTTCCTTGAGGGATTGGCTTGAGTCCCATGGCATAAAGTCCTGAAAGACTCATCTTCAAGCTCATGCCTTTTAAATCGGGCATAGTGACCTGAGCAGCGTTGGCTCTAAGAATGGGGAGAGAGGCGCTCAGCAATTGGCCCTGGAGGGACCGTGGTGCTTGATTGACACTTTCATCTCTGTCCTTTGGTACTGAGGCCTGGAGATAAGGTTCTGCGTCTCGTCCTTTAAGATTATATATCCGACGATAAATTTCCTTGGCAATGGGGGCTGCTACCATACCACCGGTGTAACCACCTGTCCTGGGGTGGTCCACAGTAACGATTAATGTGTATTCAGGATCATCAGAGGGATAAAAGCTGGCGAAAGAAGCAACATACTCACTCACGTATTTGCCATCTTTTAGTTTTTTAGCAGTACCGGTCTTGCCAGCTATTCTCAGGTTGGGCAGGAATGCTTTTGTCCCCGTTCCTTGAGAGACAGCCTTCTCAAGAATATCAGCCATGGTATGCATGGTCTTTTTCGAAGCCACACGTCGCAAGGCATCCATATGGTCAATTATTTGCTCATGGCCCTTAGGCGTTTTAAGCTTTTGAATGAGCTGAGGCTTCATAAGGACACCACCGTTTCCGATGGCGGAGTAAGCCATAGCCATCTGGAGCGTCGTCACAGAGACTTCATAGCCAATGGCAATTTCAGATTTCGATAATTCTGACCAGAGCTTATTATTTTTAAGAGAACCACTGCTCTCATAGGGGAATTGAATACCACTTTTTTCGCTGAACCCAAATTTCCTGGCAGTATTAAACATCATGGACTCATCAAGCAACTCAACTGCTTTGATAATTCCAATATTTGATGAGTTCTGAAGAACTTCTGCAAAGGTCAAGTTGTCAAAGGATTTCCAATCCTTTACATCTATCCCATGAATGGAGTATTTACCTCCCTCACAATCAAACATATCCATAGGATGGACTTTCTTATCCTCAAGAAGAGCGGTGGCACCCACTACCTTGAATGTGGAACCTGGTTCAAAGGCTGACATGATAGGGTGGGCTATCAAGGATGCTTCAGTGATTTTTGAGCGAGAATTAGGATTAAAAGTCGGTATGTTAGCCAGGGCTAAAATTTCGCCTGTATTTGGATCAACCAGGATTGCCTCAGCTTTATCTGCTTGATGCTTTTCAACTGCTGAGCGTAATTCTTCTTCAATAATGATTTGGATATCTACATCAATAGTAAGAAAGCAATCGTCACCGTTGATAGGTTCTTGCTCCCTAAAGCCACCTCTAATTCTGGTGTTACCATGACCATCAGAACCAAGCTCTCTCCATCCATCAATCCCAGCCAGTTGATGATCGTAATGATCTTCCAGACCTGATAGTCCGTGGTTTTCTGTTCCCACAAAGCCAATTAAGGGCGCTGCGACATCACCGTAGGGATAATAGCGTCGTACGTTGGACTGAACTTGAACACCTGCAGGGAGGGGACTCTGGCTCAATTCGCGACCAACACGGGGATTCACGTCTTTTTCTAGATAGACAAAGGATTTTTTGTTTTTCAGTTTGTTTAGATAATAGCGTATAGATTTGTTGAATGTTTTGCTGAACAGCCTGGCGACTGCATCTTTGTCTTTCACTTTAGCTGGGTGAGCTGCAAACGTGAAATGCTCAATGTTATCAGTGAGTTTTTTGCCATTCCGATCATAAAAATTTCCACGCAATGGCGATATGGCAACCTTGTCTTCGAATTGAGACTGAAGTGCTTTGCCAAGATTATCAGGATCAATCACCTGAATGTAAAACATCTTGAGCACCAGCGCTGCCCAGACGACGATGGAAGCAACGACAACGAAAATGTAGCGCCCGCGAAATTTCTTATAGGTCATACTCATTTGAGCTTGACCCTGACTTCGCGTGTTTCAGGATCTGGCTGAATGAGTCCCAGCTTTTCCCGTGCAAGTTTTGAGAGTTTATCTGGCCGATGGAGGCGATTCCGCTCGCTCTGGACCAGATTGTATTCGCCGCGCAGTTTGATTTCGCGGGTACGCAGTGAGTCTAATTTTAGTTCACCGGCTCTAACCTCTTCGCCAAGCCATATATATAGGAAGAGTAAACCTGCGACAACAGGTATCATCCCTATGTAGAGAATTGTTTTAAGGATTTCGCTGCGGGTTTCAGTCTGCCGCATGCGATGTCCTTTCAGCAACCCGTAGTTTTGCGCTGCGTGCCCGTGGATTTGATTCGGACTCTTCCTGACTGGCAATGACAGGTTTCCCTGAGATTCGTTTGAGGAGGGGGACTTTCACTTCGCTATCATGCATACCTGGTTGCCGTGGAATATCCTGAGACAGATCACGGAAATGGTTTTTCACCATACGATCTTCCAGGGAGTGATAGGATATAACGGCAATACGACCAGCAGGAGCTAATACTTGAATTGACGTATTAAGAATGGTCTCTAAAACGTCCATTTCACGGTTGACTTCAATTCTAAAAGCCTGGAATACGCGAGCGAGTGATTTATTTCGAAACCGTGGATCAACACAACCAGCCACCGCTTCGCGGAGCTCATCTATTTGCGTCAATCTCTTTTTGGTTCTCATATCCACAATTTTTCGCGCTATCCTGCGACTATTCCTTTCTTCTCCGAAGCGGTACATGATGTCTGCAAGCTGTTCCTGCGAGTAATCATTAATCACCGTTTCAGCAGTAAACTCGTTTGATCTGTCAAAACGCATGTCCAGGGGACCGTCAAGACTAAAAGCGAATCCTCTTTCCGGATCATCCAGAGAAAAGGAATTCAGCCCGAGATCCAGAAGGATTCCATGGACTTTCGTTACATTCAGGTCAACGAGCACCTGATCCAAATTCTCAAAGTTTGTGCACCTTAAGTGCAGGGTTTGCTTAATTAGGGAAGAGTCGAATTGTGCGAGGGCAGATTCATCCTGATCGATACCGATCAGAGTAGCATCAGCATTTAACAGTAAGGATATTGCTTTGGAGTGTCCACCGAGACCGAAGGTGCCATCTATGTATACGCCAGACCGATCGTTTATCATCAGCGCGCAAACCTCGTCCACCAGAACTGGTGTGTGACGAAATTTCGGCTGACTTACCTGATTCACGATGATCGAGTGTACTTGTCAATGGCTTCTATATCCTCAGCATCAAGTTGGAACTCAGTTTCCTCATAGCGTTTGAGAATGTCCGGATCCCAGATTTCGATTTCGTCGATCATCCCAATAATCACGACTTCTTTGTCAACCCCTGCATGCTGCAGAAGGTTTGCAGGTATCGCAACGCGACCCTGGCTATCGAATTTCAGGGGGGTGGCAAATCGAGTAGCCTGTCGTTTGTAGGCTCTGTGTGCTCGAAG
>JABIFX010000032.1 GCA_018650445.1 Fidelibacterota bacterium | reverse complement strand
TCCAACCATTCTTTCTTCACTACTGGGATTTGCCTGGGAGTAATGATCCCTCGACCATATACCAATCCAAGCATCCGATAGGCTTCGTCATCAGACATGGGGATCTCTTTCATGGTCTCAGCATCCTGTTTGATCTGGTTGAATGCGGATCGTGATCGGTAGATAGCAGACAAGGCTAGCGAATCAATATCTGCATGGACATTCGACGTATGTTTGCGAAGGACGGTTAGGTCTCCCGTAAGCATCAGATTGTCACATACGAAGACCGATGCTCCCACGGCGATGCCAACTGACAAGCTTCTATCGTAGCTATTCCGGAACCCGATGGACAATCCAAGAGCAGAGTCGCCATTCTTGAACGTGTGTACACCAAACATTTTGGCACCGTCTCTGGCCAGTCCAAACTGGGTGTTAACCAATTCAAACTCTGGTAACAAGTTTCCGGCCATGGAACTCAGCATGTTTGCCAGGGCATCATGGCCAACCGGTTTATACGTCCGGGTTTCTTGTGGTAGTGGGATAGCTGCTAAATCATTTATAGTAGCATCTTCCGCCCCGCAGTGAAGCAGTAAAGTCATCTTTCACCTCTTTCATTTTGATTGTTGAACAGGCTTTAAGACCGGCCTGTATACTTCTTATTCCATAAAAATCTGGAATAAGAAAAGTACTGGTAAACCACTACCTACAAATGAAGGAGGCATATGCATTACCTACAGATAGCTGAGGATAAGTATGGTAGCGATGAGCTTGCTGGCCTCGTTTCCAATGGGCTCTCTTTACTGGGGCTTGACAGCTACCGAACAATCAGAGTTAGCACGAGGAAAAACAGAATCAGCATCGGTTTTAAATCCCTCGAAGATGCTAACACCACAAGGACGATAGCTGGCATTCCGTTACACCCCCGGAACAAAACATTTAGGAGTAGAGATGTAAGTCAGTTTGTACTGGATCTCTATAGTGTGGCAACAACCAGCATCAACAACGTGGCTTAATAAGGAGATTTAAACATGTACCAAACGATTGAAAGCATCTCTGATTCAGAGTTGCGAGAAGAATATATAAAACGCTTTAAGAAACAGGTTGGCGAAAGGCTCAAGTCAGCTGCTGACTCAGCAAGACATCTACGAGCGTTTCTGGATCAATACCCCAAAGATCAAGAGCACTTCGTGGTTGTGTTTATGAATGCTCAGAATCAGATCATCTCCACGGAGCTGATAAGCTCTGGTTCACTGGCTACCGCAGCTGTGTTTCCAAGAGAGATTGTAAAACGTTTACTGGCACTAGAAGCAGGCGCAATAATCTGTGGCCATAACCATCCAAGTGGAGAAGTAACTCCAAGCAACTCAGACAGAGCACTCACCTCAAAACTAAAACGAGCGGCTGAAACGGTGGACTGCCAGCTTTTGGATCATCTTGTAATAGGTACTGTTGAGAATTTTTACAGCTTCTCAGATCAGGGTATACTATGAGTAAATGGACAATAACACCGGATAAGTACCTGCACCCGGATGAGGTTAAAAAGTTGCGTGCTTCATTACATGCAAATGCTCTGCTAGCAAAATCCAAGGGAAGACAGATGGGTTTTAGAGCAATGGTGATAATTGAGTTAGGGCTTTCAACAGGCCTCCGGGTCGGAGAGATATCAAAGCTAAAGGTTGAGGACCTGCAATTAAAGCGTGGGCAGAACAGCCTAATTGTAAGATCGGGAAAAGGAGGGAAAACAAGGGTGGTGCAATTTGGAGTTAATCTGAAAAACATCATTTTGGAATATCTGGAATATCGTAACACGGATAGTGAGTATCTATTTGAATCTGAAAGACAGGATTTTATGTCAGTATCGGCCTTGCAAAAGGTTTTTAAAAAAGCAGCCAAGGCCGCTGACCTCCCCGCTAGATATTCGTTTCATACACTTCGCCATACGTTTTGTACGATGATCTATAAAGCATCTGGGTACAATCTCAGAATGGTGAGCCAAATGGCCGGTCACGCCTCACAGCAGACTTCAGCTTTATATGCGGCGGTTATGAGTCAAGATGTGCAAAAAGCAGTTGAAGAAATGGAATCGAAGGACTTTTTAGATTCCTTAAGTTAAAGAATAGTGAAACTCGCCGTTAAACTGTTATTAGCGGTGATAACATGCAAAACAGTGCTTTTCTGGCCAGCTAACACATCTTAGCTAGCCAAATTACGGAAAGGAAGTCTAAATGCCTGTCTACCAGTACTCAGACGGACAAAATATTGACGAATTAGTACACAACATGATTGAAAGAACTTCTGGTCTTTTAACCAGGTCTGGACTTGAAAGCTATTTAGCAATCGGGTTTGATATTCAGGAATCTGAGTTGTCGATCTTGTTCCAAGAGAGCACAGACATCGATCATATGCTCAAAATTACTGAGCTCCCAGCGAGATCCTCTGTTAGCATAAGAGCAAGAGAGTTATATGAGACCTGGGGCTTGCCGAGAAAAAATGTGATCAATTTCCAGGACAATGAGATTGATCAGCTGTTTTCAGCACTTGAGTATTTCACGGAGGGGTGTGCATATTCGTAATGATTTTGTTGTCAGTTTGGAAAGGAGCAGAGTTGTTCTGCTTCTTTTAGCAATTTAGTTATTTGGGGTAGCGTCATACTGAATATTAAATTTTCGCATATACCACTTATATAATGCATCGACTGATTCTGCCGATTCATTGTATTTTTCCGTGAAGAGGTCAATGG
>JABIFX010000142.1 GCA_018650445.1 Fidelibacterota bacterium | reverse complement strand
TTTTAGATTTTAATAGTAACCAATAAGAAGTGATAACCAAAAGTCCTTATAAGGAGGAACAAACATGAAAAAAGCTACCGTATTACTTATGGTGCTAATGGCTGCCTTTTGGGGTTGTGAAGATGACGCGGTTGATGAAGTACCAACCTTTGATTCTTTCAGTCTTGAAACAGTTATGACTGTTGCGACGGCAGCAGATGCTAACCCTGAGATTATTCGAATGGTGCCCGGATCGGATGATCAGGCCGTATTCGTTGCCTCAGGAACAAATCAGCTCTTTAGTATAGATTACACAAGTAGTAATTTTACTGTCAATGAGCTTGCAGTGCTAAGCACAGGATCTGCAACAGCAGAGTTCACATCTATCGATGTTTCTCCACTCATTGGTGGCGAAAACTACATCGCTGTATGTGTTGCAGAAGCTGATTGTGGACAGGGATCTATTAAGCTTGTCAAGCTATCAGATCCTACTTCAGTTGTTACCGTTTCTGGAATTGGCTACAATCCTGATGGTTGTGCCTTCACCAAAGATGGTAGTTTCCTGATCGTTGCTTGTGAAGATGATCGTGAAGATCGTACCTGTAAACCAGATACTCGTCATGGTGGTAGTGTTTCCATTATTAGTTTAGCAAATGGTATTGCCAATGCATCACTAGTTCAAGACTATGCAGTTGATCATGATGTAGATTCTGAACCAGAGCACTGTGAAACTTCCGCAGATGGAACAGTCGTTGTTTCCGTTCAGGAAACTAGCGAGATCTTGGTTTTTAATGCCAATGACGCACCTCTTGAGGCCTCTGACGTAACTATCGTTTCTCTTCAGGCAGACGCCGGAGACAATGATGCAGAACCAGATGGACTTTATATCTATCCAAGTGGTGATTATGCACTGATCTCTAATGAGAGAAATGGCTCTTTCCAGATCCTTGATCTTACCACTTATACCGCAACTGATCCACACACGATCTTGAATGATCTTCCAAGTGGATGGCAGCATGATGCTCGGAAATCAACCAAGCAAACAGAACCTGAAGAAGCTTCTGTGATTGAAAAAGATGGTCATGTCTATGCACTTATGGCCCTTCAAGAATCACACGCTGTAGTGGCTTACGATGTTACTGATCCTGCAAATATCATTTTTGATTCAGTTGCAAAAGCTGGTCTAGATCCAGATTCTGATATGGGTATGGAAAAAAGTGAAGTCGGCTCAGAAGGCCTGGCTGTTCACCCAACAAACGGTGTAGCATTCAGTGCTAACGAGCGTGAAGGTAGTATTACTATGTTTACCGCAGAGTGGGCACGCGAATAATCGCTTAAACTGCGTTATGTTTGAAAACCAGCCTGGTTCTGCCAGGCTGGTTTGTTTAATGTAGTTTTAGTCTTTTTAGATTTAGTTATGTCAGATGTGGTGAATGGTTTATGAGGGAAATAGCATGGCAAAGGTGATCTCAATTCGGTTTTTATTATTTATTATGAGTTTTATAATTTTTGTGGCGTGCGCAATCAAGAATGAGACCTCGATGCCACCAAAAGATGACATCTCACCAATAAATATTTATCCAAATCCACAAAGTGGGTATGGTGCAGCCCCTGACCAGTTGGCCCAACCAGATGACGTTGAATTATTAGCGAATGGTGATCTCATCATTTCAGATGTGGACAATAATCGCATTCAGGTCTTTTCCAGAAATGGTGCCCTTCAAAAAACCATTGATGCCAAATCGCTTGATATGGAAAATTCCGAGATTGTACCAACTGGTATAAGTAGTGATGAAGCAGGATATGTTTATGTAACGCTTGAAGGGGTTGGCTCCGTTGCCAGATTCAATCCTGATCTGACTTTAGACCAATTAGTGGGATATCAGGGAAGAGTCTCTTCTGAGCAATATTATCTTGATAGAAATGATGGTCTCCTCATCAAACCTCAGGGGATCATAGTTTCCGCGGGTGGAGACATATACGTTGCTGATATGGATAAAACCATTTTCCGTAAAGAAGGTGTTTACAATTTTGGGTTTAGGAAATTCAAGCAGATCGTTACCGAAGATGTAACGAGCTATGTGTATGATAAAGAATTCGCAGCAACTCAGGAAATAACCACGATCATGCGCAAAAGCGAGGGGATGGCGATCTCGGAGGAAAGAGGACTTCTCTTAGTGGCTGAGGAAAAACCCCAGAAGAATCAATTCGGGAATTCAGAAAAGTTTCGTTATATAGGTGTGTTTGATCTGAACACTGGAAAGTTTAATAATCGCCTCATTGGCGTTGAAATGGTCGATGGCAAGATTACGTCTGGATATTCTAAAGACTCCATCGAAGGCTTGAGTGTTTTTGGTCAATATATTTTCGCTGTAGATGAAAAGGCTGGTCGAGTCGACTGCTATAACATTGAATCAGGGGAAAGGGTCGCTCACTTTGGAACCCGTGCGCCATATTATTGTGATGATGAATCAGATTGTGTGATCGATGGTGTGAATTATAATGAGCAAAACATCATTGCAGGGGGAGCACAGATACATCTGCTTAATGATTGGCATAAAAATGAAATGGCCTCTCCTGATGGAGTTAGCACGAGAACTTTGCTCACTGGAGAAAAAATTCTGGCCGTAGTAGATCAATGGAATTCACGAATTCTGACTTATGATCTAAATGATATTTTAGGAATGCATTAGACACTAATTGACGGGCTATCGCTTTTGAATCGAAAAATCTACATAAATCGAATTCTGCTAATTATATCTTTAAGTGTCTTATTAAGCTGTGGTGGCTCAGAAGAAACACCCCTGGCAAAAATTATTACAGAACAATCCAGGTTTCTCAAGGGTTATCCCATAGAATTTAGCGCAGATTTAAAAGCAGGTGCAGCAGCCAGCGACTATGAATTTACTTTTGATTTTGGTGATAGTACATCAGCCACTGGGATTGAAGTTGTCCATGTATATGATTCACCTGGGGATTACACAGTTTCCCTGACCATCACAGGTAGTTCTGGTGCAGAAAAAGATACACGTGATATTAAAGTATTAAATTCTCTGGAATTGATGGCCATCTATAGTGTCCGTGTGGATTCACCTTCAGGGCTAACTTTTGGAAGCAATAAGAGTTCTCTCTGGACCGTGAGTGATAAACCTGGTGGTCGTGTATATGAAATAGATACGCTGGGAGCCCGAATCCGCTCATTGAACTACAACGGTAATGATTTGGAAGGTGTTAGTTTCGACTCAAGGGATTCGACTCTGTGGATGGTCGATGAAAATCTTGGCCAACTTATACATCTTGGTTCGGATGGTGATGTAATGAGCTATCAGAATATTTCAAGTGTAGGTGATGGTGGAGGACTTGAGGGAATCTCGATGGATGTAAGCCATTCTAGAATCTTTATGGTAAAAGAAAAAGATTTTGGGGCCTTGATTACCATTGATGAATTGTCTTTGACTCATTCTTTACAACAAATTTCCTTTGCACCGGATTATTCAAGCATTTTTTACATCCCTTCTCAGGATAAACTTTGGGTGCTCAGTGACGAGGCTTCCAATGTTTATCTGGTAAACCTGGATGGCAGTTTTCAGAATGTGTATGCCATTGATATGGTCCAGCCTGAGGGGTTGGTCTATGATGAGGAACGTCAAATATTCTATATCATAGATGACACAACAGAGAAGCTCCATAAGTACAAATTCTGGGACTGAATCAAGTGCAAGAGCCATCAATTATTATATCTGCATGTCTTATGGGCGAAGCCTGCCGCTTTGATGGTCGCGGCAAATATAATTCGGAATTACTTGAACTTCTCAAAGATAAAACCCTTATACCCGTATGTCCTGAGGTCGAGGGGGGCTTACCTATCCCCAGGCCACCAGCTGAAATAAAAGGTAGTGGCGTTTTTCGGGAAGATGGAGAAGATGTGACCGCTGCTTTTCAAAAAGGCGCAAGTATCTGCACAGAGAAATCTGTGGCCACTCATGTGACTCTGGCCATCCTAAAGAGTCGAAGCCCGGCTTGTGGCTGTGGCAAGATTTACGATGGTGGCTTTTCAAAAACATTGGTTGAGGGAGATGGGCTGTTCACCCAACACCTTAAAGCAGCAGGTATAGACTGTATCTCTGATGAGCAATATCTCACTGATAATCTCTATTACTCCTCAGACAAGTAAGGTCGTTTCATGAAACGACCCGACACCATCCACTGCCATAATCCAGTTTCATGTAAAACAGCCCATTTTGTAACCAACATCCCATCTCTGCCTCAAAGACTTGTGAGCAAAAGAATTATGACAACGGAATATATTAAAATCGATACTTCAAAAGGTATCGCGAATGGGAGAAAAAAATGACTGAGAATTTGACAAAACAAGATTTCCTCGATAAAGTTTTTGATTATGAGAATGAAGAAGAGTGGAAATATAAGGGCGATACACCAGCTATTATTGATTTCTGGGCTGAGTGGTGTGGACCTTGTAAGGCCGTAGCCCCAGTTCTTGAAGAGCTTTCAAATGAGTATGAAGGCAAAGTGAAAGTTTATAAAGTAGATACAGAAACCGAGCAGGAACTTGCTGGTGTCTTTGGTATCCGTAGTATTCCATCACTTCTTTTTGTACCCCTTGGTGAAAAACCACAGATGGCTGCAGGCGCCCTGCCAAAAGAGCAGTTTGTCCAGGCCTTCCAGGATGTTCTTGGAGTTGCACCGGTCACAGCCTAAGCTTCTCAAGACTTACCTCCAGAAAAGCGCCATTTTACCATGGCGCTTTTTTTTGTTCTGAACTACAAATTATACACTCATAAGAGTGGCCCATCGCAATACGCCACCACATGATGAGCAAACAACACAATGCAAAACTCTATTCCCTTCTCTCCATGCCTGTATCACCTATATTGAGCGCAAATGGAAGCTGAAGAGAGTTGAATTCGAAAGTCATAGCAGGTGTAGACGAAGCCGGTCGGGGGCCTTTAGCCGGTCCTGTGGTGGCGTCAGCCGTAGTTTTAAATCCCCAGGATATTCCTGAAGGTTTAAGAGATTCCAAAAAACTTAGTGAGAAACGACGCAATGTTCTCGCTAAGGATATCCGATCAAAGGCTCTGGCCATCGGTGTAGGTATCGTTCATGAGCAGGATATAGATCGGAACAACATCCTCCAGGCAACCTTTGAAGCCATGCGCCAAGCCGTCTCAAATTTGAATTATGAAATCACTCAAGTGCAGGTAGATGGCAATCATAAGATTCCCGGTCTGCAAATTGCTCAGGAATGCATTATCGGTGGAGACGATCTGGTGCCTGAAATCAGTGCTGCCAGCATCATTGCCAAAACCACCCGTGACGCCATGATGATCTCTTATGACAAATTATTTCCCGAATACAGCTTTAAATCTCATAAGGGATATGGATCCAAGGCCCATATGGAAACCCTGAGGGAACATGGACGAACCCCCGTCCACCGTCGCAGTTTTCGACCCGTTGACTCATGTCCAAATAAAAAGTATCAGTATTTCAACCTGGAATCTTCATACGGGCGGATGGGGGAGATCATATCAGGGATGTTTTTGATACGCAATGGCTACCATCTTCTGGAACATAGCTATCATGCCGGGCGGGAGGGTGAGATAGACTTGATTGCTACCAAGGCTGATGAAGTCATATTTGTTGAAGTGAAGAGTTTTGCCGGAGAACAAGATGACACCGTGGCACTTGAACGTGTGACCCCCGCAAAGCAGAAGCAAATTGCTAGAATTGCAGAAATGTATCTGGAAAAGCATGAGGTAGATCAACCCGAATGTAGATTTGACATCATCACAATAAATTTCTCCGAACCCAAACCTCAAATAAATCATTATACAGAAGCATTTTTACCCCTTTAAGGAAAGTCTCAATGAAAATTATCTCTACTCTATGCTTAACCATCATCCTCACTGTAAATGCCCTGGCGACCCAACCCAGTATATATGGCGAGAACGGGATGGTTGTCGCCCATGATCTGGAAGCCTGCGAGGCAGGCATCGAAATTCTCAAAAAAGGGGGTAATGCTGTGGATGCCGCTGTGGCAGTCAGTTATGCTCTGGCAGTAACCCATCCTCAAGCAGGTAATATTGGTGGTGGGGGTTTTATGCTCATCCACATGGCCGATGGTCAAAAAGTTGCCATTGACTATCGCGAAATGGCACCGGGACAGGCTTACCGGGACATGTTTCTGGATGATAGCGGGAAAGTGGTTCCACAACTGAGTGTTCGTGGGGGGCTGGCAGTAGGAGTCCCTGGAACGGTAGCTGGTTTACAGCTTGCTCTGGACAAATACGGATCCATGGCTCGTAAGAAAGTGATGAAACCCGCTATCAAACTGGCACAAAAGGGTTTTGCCATTCCTTACGATCTGGCTTATTCCTTTGGATGGTTAAATAAGGCAGCAGAAAATTTTCCTGAAACCAGACGAGTCTTTTGTAGAGATGGTGATATATATATGCCTGGAGCGACTTTCAAACAACCCGATCTGGCAAAAACTTTAAAACTGATCCAGAAAAAGGGTAATGCTGGCTTCTATGCTGGTGCGGTGGCAGAAGCGTTGGTAAAAAGTAGTTCAAAATATGGCGGTAAGATCACAACTCAAGATCTCACGAATTACACAGCCAAAATACGCAAGCCAGTCATAGGTAATTATCGGGGTCTTGAGGTCATTTCTATGCCACCACCCAGTTCTGGCGGTATTGCACTTATCTCCATGCTCAATATGATGGAGCCCATGGTCTTTGATTCAGTGGGTTGGCATTCAGCCCAGCATATTCAGATGTTGGCTGAGGTTGAGAAACGGGCTTATGCAGACAGAAGTGTATGGCTTGGTGACTCAGATTTTTTTGAAGTTCCTCAGGAAAAGTTGCTTTCAAAGGAGTACGCCACCTTTCGAATGGCTGACTATGACAGCCTGACTGCTACACCAAGTGATTCTGTATATCCACTGAATGACAAGGAGTTAGCAGGTATAGAACTCGCTGGTCATGAAAGCGAGGAGACCACTCATTTCTCTGTAGTAGATAAATGGGGGAACGCAGTAAGTGTCACCACCACCTTGAATTGGTCCTTTGGATCCTATGTGACTGTGAAAGGTTTTGGTTTCCTTTTGAACAACGAAATGGATGACTTCAGCTCAAAACCTGGTGAGCCCAATTCATTTGGACTTATTGGAAACGAGGCCAATGCCATTGAACCCAAAAAACGCATGCTTTCCAGTATGACCCCCACTATCCTGGCTAAAGATGGTAAAGTAGTTCTGGTCGTTGGTGCCCCAGGCGGTTCGACTATCATCACAACTGTCTTACAGGTCATCCACAATATGGTAGATTTTGGGATGCCAGTGCATGATGCTGTCAATGTCCCCAGATTCCATCATCAATGGCGGCCAGATGTTATCCATTATGGTCCTGGAGCCATCAGCCCTGATACGATGGTACTGCTTGAAGCCATGGGCTATGAATTGGCACCACGCTATGGTTATGGTGAGGTGAATGCTATTTCTCGCGATAAAATATTTGGAGGCTGGATTGGTGCTCCAGATTTGAAAACTGCTTCACATGGAGCAGGATATTAGATCATCCCCCTCATATATAAAAATCTGAACTTTTTAAAATATATACCGTTGAAAGAGAGTCATCGCATTAAACTGGCACGACGCGAATAGCAGGAGATCGAATTTTGAGTGAAAAAGAAAAACAAGCCAAACGATCCAGAAATAGCAGTGTCTTTCGAGGGTTGATGCATATTATCGTTTCGGTGCTGATCCTGAGGGCTACAGTCATCGAAGCCTACAATGTCCCTACTGGCTCCATGGAAACCACCATCAAAATTGGTGACTTCATTCTGGGCAACAAATTTATCTATGGTATTCGAACCCCGGATTGGATTGGTATTCCCTGGACCAACTATGGATTTTCAGTACCCTACTATCGATTACCTGGATTCGAACAACCCAAAACAGGGGATGTGGTCATTTTTCGATATCCAAATGATAAATGGCCTGGCCTTCAGATTGGACCCCACGATCCGAGTTTGAACTATATCAAGCGCTGTATTGCTGGACCAGGTCAATCTCTGGAAATTATTGAGAAAGATGTTTTCATCGATGGTGTGCAGTTTGATCTGCCAGAACACGGACGCGCTTCAAAGTTGAATGTTTATGATGATGAGTATGCTGAACGGATGATTTTTCCTCGTGGCATTGGGAATCGTGATTATTTCGGACCCCTTCATATCCCTGCAGCAGGGGATACGCTTGTGTTCAGTGAGGTCAACCTTGATCATGCCGTGAATGTGATTTCACTTGAAGGGCATGAGGTTACCCCGGGAATTTCAGGACAGCTAAAAATTGATGGAGAGTCTGCTGAATCCTATATCTGCGAACAGAATCACTATTTCATGATGGGTGATAACCGTGATAATTCCCACGATAGTCGTTATTGGGGGCTAGTCCCGGAATCCAATATTATTGGAGAAGCTATAGTGACCTACTTGAGTTGGGAGCAAACGGAACCTAATCTTCTAAAGCGTATCTTCAAAATACGTCCTGGTAGGATGTTCAGGCTTATCAACTAATCAATCATTTATGCAATATAACTTTAATAAAGCACTGCCATTGGCGGTGCTTTATTTATTTATCAAAGAATTATTTCCTCGTCATCCTGATTTTGTCTTCCCGAGGTGCCCCCAGGGCAGACTCGAAGGATAAGGCACACAACTTATGGCCAAAGAATATCGCGCTTCGAGTACCTCAGAGAGACATTCCAAGTCATTCCCCTTGAAATGAATAACTTACATATTATGAATTTCCATACTTCCATATTGGGGTGTTGATAACTATAATAGCGCGTTCTTTCTTATGTATTTATCCATTATTTAAGTAGTATCTCTAACTCATTGAGGCACAATGACATCACAAGAAATTCGCAATCAGTTTATACAGTTCTTTCAGGACAAAAATCATAAATTTGTACGTAGTGCAGGTGTGGTTCCTTTTGATGATCCCACTTTGTTATTTACCAATGCGGGAATGAATCAGTTTAAAGGCATCTTTCTGGAGACAGAAACGGCGGACCATTCCCGAGCTGTAAATTCCCAAAAATGTATCCGTGTCAGTGGTAAGCACAATGACCTTGAAGAAGTGGGTCTTGACACATATCACCATACCTTTTTTGAAATGCTGGGGAACTGGAGTTTTGGTGATTATTACAAAACAGAAGCCATCCAATGGGCCTGGGAATTATTCACAGACGTTTGGAAAATCCCCAAAGACAAGCTGTACGCTACGGTTTATAAAGATGATGATGAAGCTTTCAAACTCTGGGGAACCCTCACAGATATTCCTCGAGACCATATTTTACGTTTTGGCAACAAAGACAATTTTTGGGAAATGGGAGAAACCGGCCCTTGCGGTCCCTGTTCTGAAATTCATGTTGATATTGGTGGTGACCCTGCCATTCACGGCTCGCATCCCGAATTAGGGGTAAATACAGACAATCCACGATTCATGGAACTGTGGAATCTGGTTTTTATTCAATATTTCCGTGATCAGGCTGGTGAATTAACAGAATTGCCAAAGAAGCATGTTGATACAGGAGCAGGACTTGAACGTGTTGTTGCCTACCTCCAGGGGAAGGACAGCAATTACGACACAGACTTATTTACTCCCATTCTGGATGAAATCTCCAGTCTCTCCGGAATTGCCTACGAAAGTGATGAACAAGGAATGGCTCATCGAGTTATTGCCGACCATGTGCGTATGTTGACATTTTCCATCTCTGACGGCGCAATACCATCCAATGATGGTCGAGGGTATGTCTTGCGTCGCATATTGCGTAGAGCAGCCCGTTATGGACGTAATTTGGGCATGAATGATGCCTTTCTCTATAAACTTGTTCCCATTGTGGTCGCTGTGATGGGTGATGCCTATCCAGAGCTCAACGAACGGGTCGCCTATATTCAGAAAGTTATAAAATCTGAGGAAGATTCCTTTAGCCAGACGCTAGGAAGAGGATTACAGATCTTTTCTGGCATGTTAAACGATGCAAAATCAGCAGGTCAGACCACACTTTCAGGTGAAAATGTATTCAAGCTCTATGATACTTTCGGTTTTCCAGTAGATCTGACCAGCCTTATGGCTGATGAAGAGGGCTTTGGTGTTGACCTTGAAGCTTTCGAAGCTTTAATGAGTTCTCAACGAGACAAGGCACGCCAGGCCACCCAACTCAAGCAAACCCATACCCAGGGTAGTGAATGGGAAATCGTGAGGGCTGGTGAGCATTCAGAGTTCCTGGGATATACCCACCAAAAATTGGATACAACAATTGCCCAGGTAATGAAGTCTGATAAGGAGATTTATGTCGTTTTGGCTCAGTCACCTTTTTATGCTGAAAGTGGAGGCCAGGTAGGAGATACAGGCCGTATCTATAATGCGAATATGGAACTTGAAGTTGTCGATACTCGTCGTGAGGGTGATTCCATAGTCCATGAGGCAAAATTGGTTTCAGGTGATTTCAATACAGATCCTGTGATTGCAGTCATTGATTCCCAGAAACGTGGCAATATTATTCGAAATCACACCGCTACTCATTTATTGAATGCTGCTCTGAGAAAAATTCTCGGTGACCATGTCAAACAGGCTGGTTCTCTGGTGGATGATAAACATCTGCGCTTTGACTTTAACCATTTTGAAAAAATGACGTCAGAAGAAATCAACGAAGCCGAACGTCTGGTGAATGCTGAAATCAGAAAGAATGACTCAGCCAGCATCCGCAATATGAGTTTTGATGATGCCAAGACTGAAGGGGCTCTGGCCTTCTTTGGTGAGAAATACGGTGACGAGGTACGTACTGTTAAATTTGGTGATTACAGCCATGAATTATGTGGTGGCGTCCATGTACAGGCTACTGGAGAAATCGGGTCTTTCCGTATTGAATCAGAATCTGCCATTGCAGCAGGAGTACGCAGAATTGAAGCTGTAACTGGAGAAACCGCTGAAGAAAATGCCCGGGTGGAAAGATCTACCATTAATCATCTGCGTCATTTGCTCACATCAGATGTTGAAGATTTAGGTGAAAAGACTCAACACTTGATGGATGAGAAGAAAGCATTGGAAAAACAAGTTAAGACCTTGTCCTTTGATCAGGCTGCTTCTGTGCTTACCGATATTCTTGGAAATTCACAATCGATCGGAGGGGTAAAGGTATTAAGTGAAGTAGTAGAAGTCTCTGACACAGAGTCACTTAAAGATCTTGGCTCAGAACTCATTCGACAGATGAAAAGTGGTTTAGGCGTGTTGGGAACGGTCATCGAAGGATCACCTTATGTGGTCTGTGTTGTTTCAGATGATGTGATTGCTCAACACAAGTTAAAGGCCGGGGACATTGTACGCGAACTGGGCCAGAAATTGGGGGGTGGCGGTGGTGGTAAACCACAAATGGCTACTGCTGGCGGTAAGGATGCCGCTGCTCTAGATGCAGCAATTGCAGGAGTATTTGATATGATAGGAGATCGCTTGGGATGAAAAAAGCTCAATTAATCATTGAAAAATCTACAGCAGGACATATCGCTACTTCAATCCCGGCTCTGGATGTTCCAGAAAAGGCTTTAAATGAGCTGATTCCTGAAAAATATCTCAGGACCGAATCTCCCCGACTTCCAGAAATCTCCGAACCAGAACTGGTTCGCCATTATGTAGGCATTTCAACCAAGAATCACAATGTGGACAAGGATTTCTATCCCCTGGGATCATGTACCATGAAGTATAATCCCAAGATTAATGATTGGACAGCCTCCGCTCTGGCAGAAGTACATCCTTACCAACCTGAGGAATTAAGTCAGGGCTTACTTGGTGTGTATCATGAATTAGAGCAGCAGTTGTGCGCTATTACTGGGATGACCGCTTTTACGCTCCAGCCTGCTGCTGGTTCACAAGGTGAGCTGGTTGGTGTCCTGCTTATGCGTAAATATCATGAACTCCGGGGCAATGATAAAGATGTCATTCTCATTCCTGATGCAGCTCATGGTACCAATCCAGCTTCGGTAGCTATGGCTGGCTACAAAGTGGTTGAAGTAAAAAGTAATTCCAAGGGTCTGGTTGATCTGGAAGATTTTGAATCCAAAATTGACGATCGTGTTGCTGGTTTTATGCTTACCAACCCCAATACATTGGGACTCTTTGAAGAAAATATTTGTAAGATTTCTGAGCTCATCCATGGTGTTGATGGCATCATGTACATGGATGGGGCCAATATGAATGCCCTTCTGGGTATCACACGGCCTGCAGATCTGGGCTTTGATATTACCCACCTGAATCTTCACAAAACATTCTCTACTCCCCATGGGGGCGGTGGTCCAGGATCTGGTCCCATTGGTGTGACTGACAAACTAGCTGCTTATCTACCCAGACCACGCGTAGAGCTCAAAAACGATAAATATCATTTAGAATATGGCTATGAACATAGTATTGGGCGGGTTCATGGGTTTTATGGAAACTTTGGCATCTTGCTGCGCGCCTGGACCTATATCAGGATGCTGGGTCCAGATGGACTCAGGAATATTTCAGAAATTGCAATCTCGAACGCCAACTACATGATGCACAAGCTGAAAGATGTTTTTGAGTTGGCCTACGATAGAACCTGTATGCATGAATTTGTTCTTTCTGCTCAGACACAAAAGGAGAAGGGGACGAACGCCCTCCACATTGCCAAACGGCTTCTGGACTTTGGATTTCACTCACCAACCATGTATTTCCCACTCATTGTTAAAGAAGCGCTCATGATTGAACCCACTGAGAGCGAGAATAAGGAAACCATGGATCGTTTTATCTCAGTCATGAAGCAAATCGCTGAAGAAGTGGAATCAAATCCTGAATTGGTGCAGTCCGCACCACACTCTACACCTGTTGGGAAGGTTGATGAAACCTATGCCAACCGTAATTTGAACGTTCGCTGGTAGAATGGCTTACACCTACATAAATAAACGGCTCCATTGTGATGGGGTTGATTTGGAAGATGTTGCTGAGAAATATGGAACCCCGACGTACATCTATTCTGAACGGATCCTCAGGCGCAATGCCGAGGTATTAAAAAAAATATTCATTGATCGCGGGTTTAAAGTTTCCTACGCCATGAAAGCCAATTCAAATCCGATGATTTTAAAGCTTTTTAAGAGTTATGGTTTTGGAGTAGACATCGTTTCTGAAGGTGAATTCAAGTTGGCTCAGCACTGTGGCTTTGAAGGATTGGAGCTCAATTTTGCCGGTGTAGGGAAGACTATCGAAGAGTTGGATTTAGCGCTGGATTTTGATATCGACCATTTTAATGTGGAAAGTCGTTTTGAACTGGAATTGCTGGAAACACGCGCCAAAATAGCTGGTAAAAAAGCAGCGGTCCTGCTGCGTTTAAATCCTGATATCGATCCTCAGACACACCCCCATATTTCAACCGGATTAAAACAAAATAAATTTGGGATGAGTCCTGAAAAGGTGAGGCATTTCCTTACCCATGCAGAATCATATCCGCATATTCAGTTTGATGGAATTCATTGCCATATCGGCTCGCAAATTGTTCAACCCCAACCATTTTATGATCTCATTGACTATCTGGAACAATTCACATCCTCATTACGTGCATCAGGTGTTGAATTCTCTCATATTGATCTGGGCGGTGGTTTTGGCGTGAACTATGAAGATCCATTCGAAGATATTCTACAGACGACACCTTTTCTCGAATCGATTGCCGATCGCGCCATGGAAAAATTAGGTGAATACCAGCTTCATATTCAACCAGGCCGTGTTCTGGTTGCCAATGCTGGTGTCCTGTTAGCCCGGGTCCTTGGCAACAAAGAGAATGGTGGTCATCATTTTGTCATCATCGATGGTGCAACGACTGATCTGGTCCGTCCTGCCATGTATGATGCCTACCATGCGATCTACTCACACCTGGAAGACCGACCCATGCATATGGGAGATGTGGTTGGACCCGTCTGTGAAAGCTCTGACGCTTTAGCAAGAAACCGAGAAATACCTGACTTTGATAAAGATGATCTTATGATTATTGGATCAGCGGGCGCTTATGCCAGTTCAATGGGATCTACCTACAATATGCGACCCCTTTCACCAGAGGTAATGGTTGGGCTCTCTGGGGAGACACATCTGTTGCGTAAACGTCAGTCGTTTGACGAAATGATTTCGCTATACACTTAGATTAATTGCTGTACCAAGACTCTCCTCATCGCGTTAAGGGAGAAGTTGACAATGACGAAAGCAAATGCTTACTTATATAACAAGCAAATCGGGTAACTAGATTGCTTGATCATAATCTTATAACTGACTGAGTAACAACATTATAATAGGATGTTATCATGAAGAATATTATTCGTACAGATGCTGCACCAGCTGCCATTGGACCCTACAATCAGGCTGTTGAGATTAATGGATTGATTTACACTGCAGGCCAGATTCCATTGGATCCGGCAACAGGGAAACTGGTTGAGACTTCTTTTGCTGACCGCGTTTATCAGGTCATGAATAATCTCAAAGCAATACTGGAAGCTGCTGACAGTGATTTTTCCAAAGTTGTTAAAACCAATATTTATGTGACTGATTTGGGACAATACGCGGAGCTGAATCGTGTATATGGTGAATTCTTTCCAGGTGCCGATGCACCAGCCAGAGCCGCTGTTCAGGTAGCAGGCCTACCGCTGGGAACTGATGTTGAAATAGAGATGGTTGCTTATAAATAGAAAATATGAATCATCCCCTGAAACAATTTATTCTTATAGCTCTTGCATTCGGGATGTTGAATGGCCAATCCCTAATTCAGGGGCGAGTTGACTCATCCAGTGTGAAAAGTCCAGGTAAAGCACTCTTATTTTCGGTAATTCCTGGAGGTGGTCAGCTTTATAATCGACACCCCTTGAAAGCTATCTTGTTTGCTGGTGCCTTTGCTTACTATGGCTATGGATATTCGGTTGCTCAGCAGGATTACCAGACTGATCTATCCAGTTCATCCCTCCATAGAACCAGGAATGACAAGGTCTGGATGATGACTTTAGTATGGACACTGAATATTATTGATGCTTATGTCGATGCCCAACTCTGGGATTTTGGAAAGTATGAAATTGAAGGTGAACAAGAGATAACAGATGAAAACACGACTAAACCGAAAGAGACAGGACCGATAGATGACACAGAATAGAGAATCGTGGGGATCTAAATTTGGTTTTATACTGGCCGCTGCAGGTTCTGCAGTAGGGCTTGGAAATATTTGGAAGTTCCCATATATCGCTGGGGAAAATGGTGGAGCTGCCTTCATCTTTGTCTATCTGATCTGTATAGGCATCATAGGATTTCCAGTGCTTATTGCCGAAGTACTCATTGGTAGAACGACTCAACGTAACCCCGTTGGTGCTTTTACTGCTCTCACGCCCTCAAAAATGTGGATATCAGTAGGTTTCCTGGGTGTACTTGCTGGTTTTATGATCCTATCATTCTATAGTGTCATTGGTGGTTGGACCATTGGTTATGTGATTGAAACCCTGCGAGGTTCACTCACCAATTTTCATTCCCCAGAGGAGGCTGGAGTGTTGTTTGGAGTACTTTCAGGCAGCGCAACATGGACCTTAGGGTATCACACCATTTTCTTTGCCATGACCATGTTTATTGTGGTCAGGGGAGTTCAGGGTGGCATCGAGAAATCCAGCAAAATTATGATGCCGATTTTACTTACTATTCTGGTTATCCTCATGATTCGTGGAATAACCCTACCTGGTGCTGACAAAGGCTTAGCATTTCTCCTTGTACCAGATTGGGCCAAAATCAATGGCCATTCCATTCTGATCGCTTTGGGGCATGCCTTTTTTACTCTCAGTCTGGGTATGGGCGCCATGATGACCTATGGTAGTTACATGTCCAAAAAGGACAGCGTTATCACTGCTTCAGCCCAGATTGTCTTTCTGGACACAATTATCGCCATTATGGCCGGTGTAGCCATATTCACCGCTGTATTTGCTTCAGGTCTTGATCCTGCTGCAGGTCCTGGGCTAATTTTTCAAACTCTACCGGCGGTTTTTGCCGGTATGACAGGTGGCGTTTACTTCTCCTTTCTCTTTTTCTTATTGCTGGCCATTGCGGCGCTTACATCTGCCATATCACTTCTGGAGGTGGTTGTAGCCTATTTTGTAGATGAGAGGGGTTGGAATCGCAAAGGGGCGGTATTGATTTTCGGTGGATCTATTTATCTATTGGGGATTCCCTCAGCGCTTTCATTCAACCTTATGTCAGATGTTACGCTGTTTGGAAAAACATTTTTTGATATTGTAGACTTTATTGCCTCTAACGTGTTGTTGCCGTTCGGCGGTTTGATGATTGCCATTTTTGTAGGATGGGTGTGGACACGAACTTCTGTCATGACTGCGGTGAAAGAGGGTGCAGAATACTTATTTGAAGCATATCCCTGGTTCGAAGGGGTATGGTTCGTGTTCCTGCGATTTGTGGCTCCCGTGCTCATCACTTTGGTTCTGTTAAACAGCTTGGGTATAGTGTAAACTATCCCAATTAAAATATCCCTGATGGGCGTGCACTAACCGAAGCGCCCATCTCCAGATAATCCAGTGCATTTAATCATTTAGAATGCACCTTTGATTCCTATTTTAACGGGTTAATTCTTATTCGATCATCTCAGGAGGATTGGAATATCCTCCAATTTGATTGGATATACATAAAAGGGGTTTTGATGATCCTTGTAAAAGATAATCGATGTGACTTTTGTGGTACCTGCGTGGCGGTCTGTCCCGTTGATGCCATTGAGTTACGCGAAGCTGATATTTCTATCATACATGACACCTGCATAGACTGTGATATCTGCATCTGGGTGTGTCCCATAGATGTGCTTTCTTCCGATGACAAAAAGGAGGAGGTTAAGCATGACTGATTTTGATGTCATTGTAGTTGGAGGAGGACCCTCTGGATCCATGGCTGCCGAAGCCGCGGTAAAAGGCGGAGCAAAGACCCTTCTACTCGAAAAAGATAGGGATATTGGTTACCCGGTACGTTGTGGTGAAGGTGTGGGAGCTTCCGGTTTAAAACAATTCATCGAACCAGACCCACAATGGATTGCGGCCACTATATCCAAGGTACGCATGCGTTCTCCTGACAATACCAAAGTGGATTTCGGGATGAAAGATGCAGGATATATCCTCCATCGAAGATTGTTTGATTATGCCCTGGCCAACCGTGCAGGTCAAGCTGGAGTTGAGATCCAGACTCGGGCTTATGTGGATGGGCTGATCGTGGAAGATGATGCTGTAAAAGGCGTCAAATACCAGTATATGGGTGAGAATAAGGAATTGACAGCCAAAATAGTCATTGCTGCTGACGGTGTTGAATCCAGAGTTGGACGGATGGCCAGAATGCGTACAGCCACCAAACTGAGAGATATGGATTCGGGCTATCAGGTAACAGTTGGTAATGTTGATATTGATCAGGAAATGATCGATTTCTTTGTTGGGTCCAACTGGGCACCTGGTGGTTATCTCTGGATATTTCCCAAGGGTAACGGTATGGCCAACATTGGACTCGGTGTAAATGGCGCTTTTTCCAAAGATTTTAATGCACATGATCTTACCCATAAGTTCTTAAATGAGCATTTCCCAAAAGCCAGTATTTTGACCAGTGTTTGCGGTGGCATTCCCATTGCCAAAACACTTAAGACAATTACTAAAAATGGTATCATGCTTACTGGAGATGCTGCCAGAATGGTAAATCCCGTAACTGGAGGTGGCATCATCACCGGCATGGTGGGAGGTCGGATCGCTGGAGAAGTTGCTGCAGCAGCGCTGCAGACCGGAGATCTAACGCCCCATGGCTTTAAAGATTATCCTGCGAGATGGCAAAAGGCAGAAGGGAAAACACACGATGGTCTCCATCGCGTGGCCAATGCTATTTTTGATATCACCGATGATAAATTGAATAAGATGGCCCACCGTCTGGCAAAGATACCACCTGATGAACTTTCACTTATGAAGATATTCACAGCGGTTGCACGACAAAAACCATCCATACTGATTGATGTGACCCGCGCCTTTGCAGGCGTTTGATCCATCGATCTTAGAAAGCACAGGAAGATTTGAACACAACATACACAATTACAATAGCGGGATGTCACATATGAGTTTCTCAGACTATTTACAAGGAATTGGTCTTGGAACCTTTGTTTCCTTTGACCTCGAAACTACTGGTCTTGACCCGAAAGTAGATTTCGTTATTGAATTTGGAGCAGTCAAAGTTGTTAATGGTGTGGCTACGGAGCGCTACCAACAATTTATAAAACCCCCCGTGAGGATTCCTAAATTCATCACCAAGCTAACCGGTATCACCAATGAAATGGTTAGTGATGCTCCGACTTTTGAAGAAGTGGTAGATGACCTGTACGATTTCCTGGGGAACCATCCGCTGGTGGCTCACAATATTTACTTTGACCACAATTTTTTAAATGTCAAACGCGAAGCTATTGATGGCATACCTCTTAAGAATCAACGTATAGATACTTTGAGTCTGGTCCGAACCCTCAGATACGATATGATCAATCATAAACTGGGGACAGCTGCTGAATTTTATGGCTTGTCTAAAGAAGGTGCACATCGTGCTGACTATGATGCCGACATGGTTGCAGAAATTCTGCTCATTCTGATTTCCGAGATGAAACGACTCTCACCCGATGTTATTAAGGCTATAGTGGATGTCCTGCATGGTACAGATTTACCAAACGAAGATTTGTATAAGTCGATATTAGACTGGACAGCTACGGGTCGAGCTCTGGAAGAATTGGATGAATACCCAAAAATTCCATTACCTCAGAAACCGAATATTCGTCATTCTACCGTTGAGGGTGGTTATCCCGATCTTGATCAAATATTTTCCGATGAGGGTTTACTGTCAGAACATCTTGATGGATATGAGCCGCGCGAAACTCAGGTTACCCTGGCTCACGATATTCAAGATGCCATGCGGAATGATGAGTTTCTCATGGGTGAAGCAGGGACAGGTGTGGGGAAGAGCCTGGCCTATACCATTCCAGCGGTCCTGACACGTCATGAGCTTAAAGAAGACGAGCCTATCTTTATCAGTTGTAACACCAAAAATTTACAGGATCAGCTATTTCATAAGGAAATACCCTTTATTCAGGAGAAGCTTGGATTACCGGTTCGAGCCTTACTCCTCAAGGGACGGAACAATTACATCTGCAAAACCAAATGGCAGCGTGCCTTGCGCGATGTGAGTTGGCGTTTCAGTCGTCGTGAGAAAGAAGCACTTCAGACTCTGGTGGTCTGGGCCCACGAAACACCCACAGGTGACATTGATGAACACAATGGTTTTCACACTGTTGGGAATGCGTTGGTCTGGTCTAAACTGAATAGCGAACCTGGCTTTTGTACTACCAATGTATGTGCTCACAATGATTTCTGCTATCTCGGTAAATTACGTCAGGAATCCGCCAAAGCAGATATCGTCGTGGTCAACCATTCGCTTTTACTGGCAGATGCCGCGGCTGATCATGCCATTTTGCCCCGTTATCAAAGACTCATTGTGGATGAAGCCCATCTGCTTGAGAAAACAGCATATCAATTTTTTGCAGCAGAGTTCTCTTACAAGAGCCTGCGAATCCAGATGGATCAGCTGTTCTATAAAGGACGCAACAAAAGTGGTATGTCTATCGAGCTGCGACACCTTCTCGTCCCAGTTGATGAAAAGCAAAAAACAGGGCTTACCACCCAGCTGGATCAGCTTGAAACCGATATTCAAGAATTTGACAAGACCCTGCTGGCGTTCTTTACTGAATTCAAAGCAACCAGGCAACGCGACATCGAACGAGCTACCTTCACTTACAAAGAATTATATACTGGAGAAAAAGATCCCTTTGCACCTGTTCGTGGAATATGGTACTCAGTCATTACAAGTTTGACCTCACTGAACAACCTGGTAAGAGAGGTGGAAAAATCCCTGGATGATCTGGATGATGAATCCCTACCGGGTCTGTCTGAGATTAGCTCAAGATTCCAATCCTGGCGCGAAATGATGGTCTACACCCTTGAAGTCATGGACAAACAAGCTGCCGCAGATGATCCCGAATTGATCTATTGGTTTGAGATCCTGCCCAAGAGCGAAGTCGTGGCTGTAAAATTTGTCCAGGTTCCTCTGGAGATCGGCAAGCAAATGCAGGATCGCGTGTATGAAGATCTGGCATGTGCCATTTTCACATCAGGTACCCTCAATATCGATGGAAGTTTTAGCTATCTCAAGCAACGTCTGGGATTGAGGGGTCATGACAGACTAAAAGAAATGACCTATCCATCACCTTTCTATTATGAGGACCAGGCCAGGATTTTCGTGCCCACATTTATGGGACCCCAAAATGCTGAGAATTACACTATTGAAGTTCTGTTTCTGCTTGAAAAGATCTGGAAAACACATCCTGTGGGAACCATGATTTTATTCACGAGCTACACAATGCTCTTAAACTGGCAGGAAGAGCTGGAGGATCGTATTAAAGGCTCGGGTCGAAGGCTACTGGTACAATCAAGCCGTGTCTCCAGAATGGATTTGATCAATCAGTTCAGGAAATATCCAGATAGTATTCTTCTGGCAACAGATAGTTTCTGGCAGGGGGTGGATATCCGTGGGGATGCGCTTCAATTGCTGGTTATTGCCAAATTGCCTTTTCTGGTACCCTCTGATCCCATTGTTCGAGCTAACAGTGATGCATTGAAAGCTGCTGGCGAGAATGACTTCATGGGTTACAGCGTCCCTGAGGCGGCGATTAAGTACAAACAGGGCGTCGGACGACTCATCCGAAGTACAACCGATTTTGGTGCTATTCTTTCACTGGATGAACGCATATTTACTAAACGATATGGCGACTATTTCCGAAATTCGACCCCTATACCGCATGTTCCAGCTAATTCGGAGAGAGAACTGGTTGATTCCATACGCGCCTGGTATAGATCGCATGGAATACAAGATGCCAACACAAATTAAAGTGAGACGGATATGATTCTAGATGGTAACTCATTGTCGCTAGAGGGAATTTTTGAAGAGCTTGAATCTCCGACAAAATTATCGCTTACTTCAGAATCGAAGCAACTTGTACGAAAATCACGTGAGGTTGTCGAAAACATTTTAAAGACAGGTAAGACTGTCTACGGCGTGAATACGGGATTTGGTAAACTTGCAAATCAAAAGATTTCCAGCGAAAATTTGCGTCAACTTCAGGTTAATCTGTTGAGGAGTCACGCTGCCGGGACTGGTGGATACTTATCTCATAAGACAGTTCGGCTGATCATGCTCCTCAAGATAAACAGTTTGCTCAGAGGCTATTCAGGGATCAGACTTGAAATAATTGAAGCACTGATTGATTTGTACAACAATGATCTTACTCCGGCCATTCGGGAAAAAGGGAGTGTCGGAGCAAGTGGTGATCTGGCACCTCTGGCTGATCTGGCATTGCCCCTCATAGGTGAAGGTCAATTTCTCATGGTGGATGGTTCCAGAAAACCCGCTTCAGAGATATTAAAGCAGCACGATCTTTCTACAATGGAGTTAAAAGAAAAAGAAGGTCTCTCCCTCATAAACGGGACCCAGGTGAGCACGGCATTTGCAATCGAATCACTGAAAAGTATTAAAGATTTATTCTTCACAATCTCTGCCACAGGTGCTTTTAGCACCGAAGTCATGCTCGGTACAGATACTGCATTTAGAAAAGAAGTTCAAGAAGCTCGCAACCAGCCGGGCCAGGCCTATGCAGGAGAACTATTGTATACACTTATGGCCGATAGTGGGTATCGCGATGCTCACCTTGACTGTGATAGGGTCCAGGATTTCTACAGCCTCCGCTGCATGCCACAGGTGCATGGCTCATGGTATGATCTCATTGTTCATTCTGAACGAATCCTGACTCAAGAGGCCAACAGCACGACTGATAATCCGGTTACTTTGATTGAACAGGGTATCATTGTCTCTGGCGGCAATTTTCATGCAGCTCCCATTGCGCACACTATGGATTACCTTGCAATAGCTCTTTCCGATGTTGCTGCGATGAGTGAACGACGGATAGCAGCTTTTCAGGAAACAAGTCAGAGCAATTTGCCCATGTTTCTTATGCAGGAGGCTGGCCTAAATTCAGGTTTTATGATTGCCCATGTAACCGCTGCTGCTTTGGCCAGTGAGAATAAGTCACTCAGCCATCCTGCTTCCGTAGATACCATTCCCACATCTGCCAACCAGGAGGATCATGTGAGTATGGCGCCTAATGCCGGTCATCAACTGAAGCAGGTTATTGCCAACACCTCAAGAATTATTGCCATCGAACTCATGTGTGATGCTCAAGCCAGGGATTTAAATCCGCAGTATCATCTGGCGCCGTGCAGTGAAGCTATTTATCAATTGATACGAAAAGATGTTCCCTATCTGGAGCAGGATGGTCCCCTGAGCGCTCATATTGAAACAATACATGAAATGGTTTCCTCGGGAGCCATCTCAGATATTGTTAAACAACGATTGGAGGCACAGGGATGAGAATCCAGAGAAAAATATTTGTTTTACCCCTGCTTATGATACTCATCATTGGATGTGCTTCTAAATCAGTAAAGTATGATCTCCCCAGTGCTGGTACAAGTACGACTCCGAAATGGGTAGACACTCATAGAGCCGTCAGAGATACCATATTTATAGTTATTCATTTACCAGAAGAACATTCACTTGATATGGAATTCTCAGTTCAAAAGGCACAATCCGAGTTGAACACTATGTTGATGAGTGAAATCGAAGTCATTCTGCGTGATTATTGGGACGAAAAGCAAATTAGTTACTCTGATGAAGAAGAATTCCAGCTCATCTCAGGACTCCCCATGACACTTGAGCAAATCATGCATCATGTGGATGTAACCGATGGCTGGGAGAAAAATGGTGAGGTCTCAATTCTATGTGCCCTTGATTATGAAGAAGTTGCAGAGATTCTCATCCAGGATATGGAAATTGAAGATCGTGCTTTTCTCTCGTATTTGAAGCGACGAATGGATGATCTGGCTCAACGCTATCGCTAGGATGAAAAATGAGATTTGTTGATTATGTAAAGATTAAGGTCATCCCGGGTAAAGGGGGCGATGGTATTATTGCCTTTCGCCGGGAGAAATTTGTTCCAAAAGGTGGCCCTGCTGGAGGGAACGGTGGTAGAGGCGGCAGTATTATTCTAAAAGTGGACACTCAACTCCACACACTTCAGGATATTCGTTACCATCGCATATATAAAGCCAATCGTGGTAAACATGGTGAGGGCAGTCTCCGCCACGGTAAAAAAGGGGAAGACATTACTGTCAAAGTTCCTGCTGGAACAATTGTCAAGGATCTACACAATGGTGAAGTGGTTGCCGATTTGCAAGTTAATGGTGAATCCATTGTTGTAGCCCAGGGTGGCAGAGGTGGCAGAGGGAATGCCGAATTTGTCACACCAACACATCAGGCTCCCCGCGAATTTGAATATGGTCGTGAGGGCCGGGAACGCGAGCTGGAACTCGAGTTGAAGGTCCTGGCTGATGTCGGGCTGGTTGGTTTTCCCAACGCAGGTAAATCTACTCTGCTATCCAGAGTCTCACGAGCCAAGCCCAAGATTGCCGATTATCCCTTTACAACATTAACACCAAATCTTGGTATTGTGAAGTCGGGTGCCTATTCGAGCTTTGTTATGGCCGATATTCCAGGACTCATTGAAGGTGCTCATGAGGGCAAGGGTCTTGGTATTCAGTTCCTGAAGCATGTAGAACGTTGTAGCGTATTGCTGTTTCTGGTTGATGCCAACGATGAAGATCCAGCTGAATCATATAGACTCCTTTTCGAGGAAGTAAAGAAATACAGTCCTGGATTGATTCAACGGAAGCGAATACTGGCAGTCACAAAGATGGACTCCATGGTAGGTGTACCCAAGATGGCAACTTTTGAACCCGTCGATCTATTTCCCATTTCCTCCGTTTCAGGCGAAGGACTTGAGGATTTGATCAAGGCGCTATCAACCAGCATAAGTGAATAAAAAACTTTTTAATATTATCCGGATGCTCAGCATCCCTGGAGTCGGTCCCCGAAAAACGTTAGACCTTATCTCAGAATTTGGTTCACTGGAACATATCTTTTCCGTCGGTTACAAGCAGCTTACCAGAATTCCCGGTATAAAGGACAAAATTGCCAGATCCATATTAAATGATCCCGATGAGGATCTGATTGCTGGACAGACTAAGCTCATCGATAAATTCAAAGTTGAAATGGTCACGCTCTGGGATGAATCTTATCCAGAGCAGTTGAAGCAAATTTATGATCCACCCATTGCTCTGTTTTGTAGGGGAAATATTGACCTCCTGTCCTCAGATAGCATTGGGATGGTTGGAACGAGAACTCCCAGCGGATACGGCAAGGAAATTTCAAGCCAATTCAGTAGAGACCTGGCTCAAAGGGGGCTGACTGTAGTTTCAGGTGCGGCTAAGGGAATAGACACCTATGCTCATGAAGCTTGTCTGAATGCGGGTGGACAAAGCATCGCTGTTCTTGGAAACGGTGTTGACAGAGTTTATCCTGCTGAAAATCGAACGGTTTATAATGAATTATCAGAAAAAGGCTTATTGATTTCAGAATTTCTCATGGGCAGCAAACCTGATGCTCAGAATTTTCCACGAAGGAATCGTATTATTTCTGGGCTCACCTTGGGTACTATTGTAGTTGAAGCTGCTGAACGAAGCGGCTCACTCATCACCGCTTATTTTGCGCTGGATCAAAACAGGGAAGTATTTTCTGTACCAGGACCGGTGAATAGTCGACAGAGTCGTGGAACCAATCTTTTAATCAAACAGGGTGCAAAACTGGTTGAAAATGTAGAAGATATTCTGGAGGAACTGGGTGGGAAGTACAAAATGGGAAGCTCCCAGGGTCAACAAGAACTTCTCATTGCCGCTGATCCCCATGAAACAGCAGTACTTGAACACCTTCCGGAGACTGGAGAAATTCACATAGATGATTTGTCCCTACTGGCTGATCAGACTACCTTCGCACTACTGGGGACCTTGCTTCAACTTGAAATGAAGGGTTTAATTCAACAATTACCGGGCAAATATTTTAAACGAAGATTTTGAAATAAAGGAAACGCACCATGATCACGAGTCTGATCGACTACCTAAACCAAAGTGTAACCGCCTACCATGCTGTATTGACAGCTGAAGCAGCCCTCAAATCAAATGGATTTATTCAATTAGATGAGAAAGATGCCTGGGACTTAAAACCGAATAAGAAATATTATGTTATTCGTAGTCAATCTGCTCTGGCGGCTTGGCAAATGGGGAGTGGTGATATAACGGGTGTGCGTCTTATTGGAGCTCATACTGATTCTCCAGGACTCCATTTAAAACCTAAGGCTCAATATTCTAAGAGTGGCTATGTACAAGTTGGTGTTGAGGTCTACGGTGGGCCACTTCTGGCAAGTTGGACAGATCGTGATCTCTCTCTGGCTGGTCGGGTTATTCTTAAGCAGAAAGGCAAACTCAAGGTTGTCCCATTCAAATCTGACAAAGTTCTGCTCAGGGTTCCTCAACTGGCGATTCACTTGAATAGGGAAGTGAATGAAAAAGGCTTGAAACTCAACAAACAAACCCACATGCCACCTATTCTGGCTCTTGAGAGCACAGATGGTTCCAAAGTTGATGCAGGATTGCTCGAAGGTCTCATTGCTGATACATTGAATGTTAGAAGTGATGAAATTGCCAGTTGGCAGTTAGAATGTTATGATACCCAAACTGCCAATACAAGTGGTCTAAACGGTGAGTTTATTGTGAGTGGTAGGATTGATAATTTGACAATGTGTCATGCTTCCATCCAGGCACTTACATCAAAGACATTCACAGCTCCACAAACTGCCATGATTGCCTTGTTTGACAATGAGGAGATCGGTAGCTCAACTGAGAATGGTGCAGCCTCAGTCTTTATCCGCGACATAATAACCAGGGTAGTGGGATCAGATGATTCAAATCATCTGACACAGAGGGCCCTGGCCAACAGCGCCTGTATTTCAGCAGATGGAGCTCATGCTATCCACCCCAACTATACCGAGTTTCATGATCCCCAACATGCGGTGAAAATGAATAGGGGACCAGTTATTAAGATGAATGCAAATCACCGCTATGCTACCAGCGCCTTTACCTCGGCCATCTTTGAAGAATTGTGTAAAGATGTGGATGTTCCGGTTCAGCACTACATCCATAAAACCGATTTACCCTGTGGATCTACTATTGGACCCATAACGGCAACTGGACTGGGAATACCCGTAGTTGATGTTGGGAATGCCATGCTCTCCATGCATTCAATCAGAGAAACAGCTGGTGTGAAAGATCATGAAATGATGATCAAAGTCCTGGAGCGGTTTTTCTCGAAAACAGATTTAGTATCGGTTTCATAAATCAGGATAATATTTCTATATTCACGCTGAATTCGATATAGAATAATAAGATCAAATCAGACTTCCTTCACCTCTGATAATTGATACATTATTCTGCTTTTTTAATGAGATTTAAACATCGTCTGATCTTGAAGATGCGTTGTGCTTTCAGGTCCTGCAATGAGAGCGAGCCGAACCCCGTCAGATCCGGAAGGAAGCAGCGGTAAGCATTGTAATCGTGTGTCGGAATTGCCTGAGGCACGCGCATCTTTGAGATCAGCTATTATTCAACC
>JABIFX010000166.1 GCA_018650445.1 Fidelibacterota bacterium | reverse complement strand
TTGTTCATTTCACTTTGAAAGATGCAGCAGACAAATATTTGAAAGCCCGTAAATCTGAGAGGTTGGCAACTAATACCACGTCCATCATGGAGGGTGCCTTAAATCATCTTCAAAAAGCACTCAGACCCACTTTCCCAGTTGAAACATTCGGGATTGAGCAAATAGATAAATTCAACGCTTATTGTCTGGAGAAGAAATATTCAATAACCTCTGTAGCTATGTGGTTACGAAACGTCAAAACATTTCTAATCTGGCTGCATGAACGAGCTCACATCGAAAAGGTCCCAAAGATAAAAATGCCTTCTGTCCCAACTCAGATCAGGTATGTGAGCAATAAGCAGTTCAACGATATATGCGATCAGGTGTCTCCATACTTGAGGAAAGTGTTCAACTTTTACCGTGAGACTGGTTGTAGACTATCAGAACCCTTATTCGCTGAAATAGATGGTGATTTCTTGAGCATATCAGCTGAACATGCCAAGGGGAGAAAGCAAAGAGATGTGTATTTGACCCCTGAGTTGATGGATACGCTTAAAGAGTTCAACCGAAAGACTCATTTATCTGGAGATCTTCATCCTGGAAGAAATGGCAATCCTCACGGGATGTACATCGTCAGGGATACGCATGAGATCAAGTATTACTCTAGGAAATTCAAGGAAGCTGCAACAAACTGTGGTATTAAGAAGGTCAGATTTCATGATCTGAGGCATACTGCTGCCTTACGTGCCTATCTGAAAACCCGTGATATTTATGCTGTGGCCAGGCTACTGGGACATGCTTCAGTCACCACAACTCAGATTTATACCAACTTCGATCTGAAACGGCTTGAACAGGACTTTCCAGACCTCGTTAAATCCACCAGCAAACCAACCCAAGAGCATCAACAACCCGCTTTGATGCTATCCTCTTTATAAACAAATAGTTATTCATTCGATCATAGACTCAAGGTAAGACCCGCAGGCTGTCCATGCGCAGGCTGTGCTAATTCTAAGCAACGCTATAACTCTGAGTATCAGTGGCTTAGAGTGACCTTACACATGCTTAAGAAGCAGAGGGTCTGATTCGATTACCAAGTTCAGGGCAAAATGTTAATACAGTTCACACTATGGATAGTGGCACCCCCCTTGCCTCGGGGGGTGCCCCCCTTCATACATCTATTATAGCGCTCTTGCACACCTAAGGTATTATTTGCAAAGATGATAGATATTGTCATGAAATTGCATAGGCGGATTAATTGACTATCTTTCTACATGTTAAAACTAGGGGGGTACCTAGTCAGTTTTAACAAGATTTATTAAATAAAAGAATACCATTAACGATAATTAGGACAATAATGCAAAAGCGCTCGATATTGATAACCTCGTCCAAATTTTATATTACCAGGTCTAAATGAAATACACAATCACTTACCCTCGATTAAAAACACCACTCTTTTAATTTTACGCTAATGCCGGTAAAATCTTTTAGAGATCAAGTGATAGATGTTGCCATATCTATCGAAAATACACTCCTCACGTACTATGGCGCAAAAGGCTTAGGGATAGCCACAAGACTGTCTACAGCCAAACAACCAATCAATTCTGAGCTGAAGAGAAGCATCAAAAAAATAGGGGCAGTGAGGAACAAGCTGACTCATGTAGAAAATTTTAAATATGAAAGAGATCAGGATGAGTTTCTCAAAGAATGTATTTGGGCCCGTGATGCTCTTAAGCTTGCTGGGGAATCTCTGGAGCAAAATGAACACCCTATAAATATTCCAAGCCCAGCAAAGATAAGTGCTGGATTTTTTGCTGCTTTAGATAGAGTTATCAGCTTGAATAACAGCATTCTGAGCTTACCAAAGGATGATAATGTCACCAACTAACGACGAAATAGTAATTGTAAAAGCAAATGAGTTAATAAAAGAACTAGAGAAGCAGGTACGAGATTATAAGACAGCTCGGGATACACTGACGAATGCGTCAAAATCTACCGATGCTCTTAAAAAAGAGTATGTAACATCTAAGAAAATGTTGGATAAATCTATCGAATTAGCTGGCTCATCATTTAGTGAAATTCAGGGACTCATAACGCAATTTCAAGAGCTAAAAGGCAGCCTTGTAAATCTAGAATCTGCGTATAAACAGACAAGTCTAGAGATGAAAAAAGCTCAATCGCAGATACGTGATGAGAACCACAAAGTCTTTCGGTCGAGTGAGCAAGTCACACAAAAAATTGAATCAGGAATTGAGAGAAGTGTAGCTTCTGGTTTGGCAAATATGGGAGAAGCTTTTAAGGCCAAAGAAGGTGAGGATTCTAAAGAAATTTTAGCTTCATTAAATCGAATGGCTAGTGTGATCAACGAGTCCTTTCAAATGCTTAATAGAATCGGTGCAGCACAAGTGAAATCAAATCCTTCCAATGAAATAGGGAAGATCGTCAATGTGATTGGTGGGTTAAGAGAAGAAATTGGCAACTCACAAGAATTGCTCAATAGAAACTACGAATCAAGTTCTAATATAACGAGGAAGAGTAAGGGAAGCACCTTTACTTTCGGGATTCTAAAATATGTGTTTGTACCAGTCGCAGTGAGCTATTTCCTTCTGCTTCAACTGGCTCCTTTAAAAAAAGCAATTAGCCAAATTAAATTAGAGACTCGTTCTATTAAATCAAATCAACATTCCGTTATCCAGACTTTAGAGTCTATGCAAGAAATAGAACAGAAAAGAGTAGTGATTAATCAGGATCGAATACAAATATTGAATGGGTGTGGCATTCCCTTGGTCGCTGACAAACTTGCAAAACAGCTAATTAATAGAGGGTACCAAGTAGGAAAAACAGAAAATGCTGACAATTTTACTTACACTGAAACAATCATAATTACAAATTCAAGGAATTTTTCAGATGGTGTTAAGTTGGCCCTGTTGTTGGGAATTGATACAAACAATGTTAGTGTAGATGATACAAGAGTTTCAAATTTTAAGTTCACCGTAATTATCGGAGCTGATTACCAGTTAATAAGTATCAACTCCTAGTCGTTTAGAATGAAACTTTAGGCATTTCCTTGGTAAGATAATTCAACGTAATTAAACCATTTAGGTAGTTATGAATCAATATGAAGCAGAAAAAATGGCTCGTTCCTTCCTTTCAAAAAGTATTGAACTTCAATATTGTGGTAATTCTCCGCGAGGGATATATGATGTCAATTATGAAAACGAGATACTATTTAAGTTTCAGCTTTTTGGAGAATTATCAATAGGGGGCTCACCTTATGTTGCTGTATCCAGGGAAACAGGTGAAGTAAGATATTTAGGTTATTTTGGAGAATAATTGAGGATTGTTTAAATCGATTGACAAATTAATGCTAAGGAAATAAGGAACTGATATTTTGAAGATTACTAAACTTCTCATAATTTGCGTAGTGTTCATAATTGGATGCGCAACCACCATCACTGCACCAAACAGCCAAAGCTTGTCTAACCTAAATGGATATAAATATCTGGTTGTTGAATCTTTAGAGTATTCTAATGCTGCTGCAGACCAGTATGGTGTTCGACAGAACATTATCAATACGATCATGGATAATTCTACAATAAAGGTATTAGCCCGCTCCCAAATCTCTCAAGTCCCAACGCATGAATCACACCTTATTCTATATGCCACCATATCACATGAGACTGGTTTTACATGCAGTACGACAATGAGATTTTTTGATTTTTCCGGCACTCAAATAATAACGATCAAAGGGGGAAGCGCTTGGGGAGGTCAAGCATGGAGACTTGGGCTTAATGACTCAAGTAAAAATGCCGCTAAAAAGTTTTGTTTTCAATATACAGGGTTTAAGCCTGAACTTGCCATAAATCCAGGTGCAAAGTTTGCAAGTTGGCCAAAAATCAATTTTCCAGTAAGTAATTTCCGAAAAATATTGTCTATTGCCCCTGATCTTAGTGATCTCGAAGGTGAGTGGACGTTGCTGGGCGAGCCCCGATATACAATAGGAATATTCAGGGACTCAAATTCAGGGTCAAAAGATTTCAATGGATTTATAATCGAGTCAGCCTCTCCAACCTGGAGTGAGGGACAGCTAAAATTGGAATTTTCGCAATCGGCAATTCCTGGTGTATATACAGGGGTGTACTTCATGGGAGATCACAAAAAAGAATACATAACTGCAACAATGAAACAACCTGGGTTCCTAAGTATACAGTTTGATAACCCTCAAGCTAATAAGGGACTCGAAGCGCTTAAAAAGTTCCCAATGCTAAATTCAAATGCAGATAGTGAAAACATTCAAGAAAAGAAAGGGGCAAAAGTTGGAACCGGGTTTTTACTTGATCCAAGTGGGTACATAGCAACTAATTATCATGTTGTAAATGAGGCTACCACCATTAGCGCTAAATTTTCTGATATAGGTGAATCTCTCAGATGTGAAGTCATTTTGAAAGATATTAATAATGACCTTGCTATATTAAAGACAGTAGATGATTTGAATACAACGAAGAGAAGTTTACCATACTATATAAGCGATGACCCAAAGACGCGGATAGGTGATAGAGTACACACTGTTGGTTATCCACTTAGTAGCATACTTGGTAATAACCCAAAATATTCTGACGGAACAGTTACCTCTCTATTTGGTATTGAGGGCGATCCCCGTCTTATGCAAATAAGTAACCCCATTCAACCAGGGAACAGTGGAGGTATTCTCTTCGATGATCACCAAGTTGTTGTCGGAGTTGTTGTATCGACACTAAATGTTGAATACTTGTATAAAACAAGTGGTGCTATTCCTCAGAATGTTAATTTTGCAATTAAATCAACATACCTATCATCATTAATTCAAATGCTTCCAAAGAAACTTCAAATTTCTAAACCGCCCATGAAAAAAAATGAGGTGTTACTACCAGATTTAATAGGTGAAATAGAGCAGTGTACAGTCTTGATTGTTGCGAATTGAGCCTTTTCAAATGATGTATGAACACCCTCTGTCAGAACGTATGTCAAAAGAATGGCTGACTGAGGTCAAAATTGATGGTAAATGGATGGTTTATGGAATTTGTAGTGAAGGCCCGAATACAAGACTGATTAAAGGCGAATATTTAGGTATGTCGAACGAAATTAGAATTGATGGTCGTGCTCAAAAACCTCGACCCTCTCAATTACATTTTTGGAAGAACGCGGGGGTGTAAATGTTCAAAAGATTTGTTGTATTGATTGCTCTAATTTGCGTTTCAATTGAAGCCCAAGATCAAATCTACTTTGCGAATGGCGGAATAGCGAAAGGAGCTGTCGACCGGACCACCCTATCCGCATCCTCAAATAGTATTCGGTTCATGCCAACTGGGTTCTCTGAATACCAATATTATAATGTTGATCAGATAAATTTGGTGAAAGGGTGGAACGGCAGATTATTGTACCCAGTTGGCGTGATTCTTAATAGTGAATCGGAAGTTTTTCATCTTCCCAAAGTCAAACATTTACCATCATCTGCATTGCAACTGGAGATAGCTTCTAAGGAAGAGGCTATCGGGAGGGGATATTCAGCATGTGAAGCATGTTTTGATCCAAATCCCAGTATAGCAAATTATTCTCTCGAACAACAATTGGTCAAGTCGACCATCCTTCATCTACAGAATACAAATGAGATTCTATATGAGCATAAGGATTTGCCCAAGCTTCAGATAATGATAGATGAAATTCTTTCTACCTGGCCAGAAAAGCTGAAGGGATACGACTATAGGATCCAGGTTCTCAGAGATGATGCACCAAATGCCTTTGCAGTCGCTGGAGGTAATCTCTATGTAACCTCGGGACTTTTGGGAATGATAGAGTATGATGAAGAGCTTCAGAGTACACTTTCTCATGAGATTGCTCACGTCGAACGACGACACATGCTTCGTGAGTACAAGGAACGGCAGGAGAAGGAGCAGGCATTGGCCGTAGTCAGTATGTTCCTGATGATTGGAGCAATTGCAACGGAGTCGGAAAATGCCTTAGCTCTCGGTAATATTATGACCGCAATCGCATCATTTGCGAGCGAATTTGCAATGGCAGGGTATAGTCGTGACCTTGAGCAGGAGGCTGATATGATGGCACAAATATGGTTTGAACAAAATAATGTGGATCTAAAAAAAATGCTCAGCGAAATGGATAAGTTCAAGAATCCCACAACCCGGATCAATGAGATGTGGCAGACTGACTTCACCTATTTCAAGGTGATTGGCTGGGGCTGGTTCTTCTTATCTACAGTACTTGACGATTATTCCAGACGTATTCTATCCTGGAAGT
>JABIFX010000048.1 GCA_018650445.1 Fidelibacterota bacterium | reverse complement strand
TATCCGCGTTTCCTACCTGCCCCAGATCGATATATTTGATGAGCAACTTTCTATTCGAGATATCATTCTTGAGCATTTTCCTGACCACCTCCAAGACTGGGAAATCCAGAAACAGCTCAATGATATTCAGGAGCAAATGCAATTTTCCGATCTGGACAGGATAGCCGGTACTTTGTCAGGAGGATGGAAAAAACGCGTGGCTCTGGCCTGTATCCTAGCCCAGGACAATGACCTAGTGCTGCTGGATGAGCCTACGAACCATCTGGATCTCCAGGGTATCTTATGGCTGGAAGCCTTCCTCCAGAGCGCCAGGTTCGCCTTTATCATTATAAGCCATGATCGCTTTATTCTGGAAAATACCTGTAACCGCATCATGGACCTGGATCGTCGTTACAAACAGGGTTACCTCAAAGTCAGGGGCAACTATTCCCAATTTCTCCAGGACCAGGAAAAATACCTCAGCGATCAACGCATGGAAGAAGAAGCCCTATCAAACAAGGTGAGACGGGAAATCGACTGGCTACGTCATGGACCCAAGGCACGTACCACCAAGGCTCAGTATCGGATTGATAAAGCCCACGGTATGATAGATGATCTCACTGAATTGAAGCAACGCAACAACCTCCAGACTGAAGCCGGACTCAAATTTGAAGCTGGCGATCGGCGCTCAAAGAAACTCCTCCACGCTCGGGGAATCAGCAAAACAAGAGGCGGACAATTACTGTTCAAAGATCTTGAGCTCTTCCTTTCGCCACGGATGAAAATTGGTATTATGGGTGTCAATGGCAGTGGTAAAAGTAGTCTCATTGATATTCTCAGGGGCAAGCTGGATACGGATTTTGGAGAAGTTGAAATAGCACAAGGGGTGAATCTTGTAACTCTGGATCAATCACGTCACCTTCCCGATGAAAACGTGTCTCTCAAACGCGCCTTAGCTCCTGATGGTGATACCGTAATATTTCATGGTAGTCCCCTGCATATCAGCGCCTGGGCTAAGAAGTTTTTGTTCCAGAAGGAGCAGCTTGAACTTCCCGTCTCCCAATTATCTGGTGGTGAAAGGGCTCGTGTTTTGTTAGCCAAAATCATGCTGGAGACAGCTGAGATTCTCATCCTGGATGAGCCCACCAATGATCTGGACATTCCTACTCTGGAAGTGCTCGAAGAGAGCCTGCTGGAATTTACCGGCGCACTCCTCTTGATTACCCATGATCGATATTTAATGGATCAGGTTTGTGATGAGATCATCTATCTGGCCGGTGATGGAACTGTGAAGGTATTTGCTGACACCTACCAGCTGACAAACTTTCAAAAATCTATTGAGACCATTCCTGAACAGACCGAAATTCCCAGCCCCAGCAACAACAAACTCCGACATCAGCAACTTAAAACCTTGCGCAAAGCTTTTGATAAAACTGAACGTGACATTGATAAAGCTGAATTGCAAAAAGCAGAATTAGAAGCAGCGCTTCACAATCCTGATAATGCTAGCAACCCTGCCAAACTTACCGAGCTTTCCGAGACCATCGAAAAGCTAGACGACGAACTTGAGTCCCTTCTGGAAAATTGGGAATCCCTGGCGGAGGCTATCTCAAAGCTTGAGGGATAGAGGTGCATGAATCTCCAGGCTGGGATTCATTGTATAACTAGGTTGGGATTCGAATCCCAACCTGGAGAGCATCAAATAATATATTTATCTCGGTAAGGCAGTTTTTCTACAAATTCGGTCATAGGGACAATAGGCACAGGCTTTTTTCTCATCGCGACTTGTCAATGGGAAGTGGTTATCAGCAAGTGCCTGAGCATAGCTGAGCGTTTCAGCTTTTATTCTATCAACGGTCCACTCTGCTTCACCACCAATAGCCAGGGTTGTTTTGGAACGGGAGGGAAGCGTCTCCATCACGGGATGATCAGATTCTACATCACCGATGTAGCCTTTTATACCTATGGCGTTGTCTCTATAGCCTTTGATCTGCTCATAAGTCAACACCACATCCTGATCTGGATATTGAGTTTTAAGCACCAGATAATAAAACAGCATCTGACTGGTCCAGAGTTCCCGGCTTTCTTTAAGATCAACTTTTCCAGTTTTATAATCAGTTGCCCAGACATTATTACCTGACACCAGGACACGATCAATTTTTCCTCGCAAAGAAAGTTTTAAGGAGCTCCCCTCAATCTCATAGGCAGGCCAGGATTCATCGTCATCTAAATCCCCAAAGGCCTGCTCATGCAGTCCCCGTTCGCGAAAGGCTGGTAACACATCAAGCTCTATCATCAGCATGGCAGCAATCAGGTTCTGCTCCACATCCTGAAAATTTTTAAAATATAATTCTCCCCACTTATTATGTAGCAAATCGGCATCCAGGTCGATCTCCTGTTCAGTCAGCAAGGTGGTCGCGATTCCCTCTAATTTTTGCAATGCTGCCGGGAAGTCCTCACTGGCCAATAAAAAGCCACCAGCCCGACCAAAACGCTCCAGGACCTTATGGACCAGGTTGCCCACTTCAATTTCCTCGCGCTCGGCAATATTCGTTTCTGCCGTTTCCAGCCGAAGCTTACGACTGTACCAATAACGTTGGGGGCATTTTATCAGCTCATCAAAGGCTGAAGCCGAGATATGATCAAATTCGCTGATATCATGATCATACAATTTCCCCTGCCACTCCCCTTCACTCAGCACCCCTTGCAGCTGATTGTGTCGGATACGTCTTTCAGTATCAGGGTTAGTAAATACCCCTCCCGAAAGCTTGATGTATTGCTGGTCTTGAGTTAGTACGGCGAGTTTGGGATATTCCAGTTTCTCTAAATATTGGCAGAAAGTGCTCTCCTGAAGTGCTGCCCCATCTGAGTTCCGGGTAGGTGCTGTTAGATGAAGCAGGCCCGTTGGAAAACTGAGCCACTGCTTGAATAGATACAGATTCAGAAACCAGGGATTGAGGGTTGCAGGTTTTAAATAAGGATTGCTATTCATCGTCAGGGGGAATTGACCCTCCGTAAGACCCATGACAAATAGATGGCCAGATCTCAGGTTCAATGTGTCTAATAGTGAGATGACATCTATTCCAAAGCCTTGACTGGACGAAGCCACTTCAACACTCCGTATCCGCTCCCGTAGTTCACGATTCAAGTCTCCCAGACTGCCCTTGCGACTTAAATATCGAGCCCAATCATTGCGGATACCATGGATGGCATTCTTCAGGGAGGTATAGGATTTTGATGCCACGCTACCTGTATCCAGACGGTGGGCAAATTTAAAATTCTTAAGTGTCTCAAGTAGCCAATCCGCGGCATCTACGAGGCCTAGTGGCTGTCCTGTTTGCCAGGTCTCAGATAGAAACTGAATAAGTTCTTGGGCTGTTGCCTGGAGTTTTGGATGTGAAACCATCTCAGGCAGGGTTTCACTGACCTGGGTGACTCCAAGTTTTCGCATTTCGATATCAAGCTTCAGTCTCGCATAACCTTCCGCCCCGCTTGGAATGACCAGTGGATGGAGCCAGACTGACATGGCCACATCCCAGGAAACCTGCTTACGGAGCCTGCCCTGAATGAGAGCAAAAGCCAGCTGGGTCACCGGTCGCTCCATGACAGGTTCCCGTTTACTCAGACGCACCGAAATACCTTGTTGATCAAAGACACGTTTGATAGCAGGGACATAGCGCTCCATTGAAGATACCGCTATACGAATATCAGCTGGTGCAACATTATCCTTGATGAGTTGTCTGATTTGAGCACCCACCAGCACCGCTTCCTCATAAATGGAAAAGCAG
>JABIFX010000163.1 GCA_018650445.1 Fidelibacterota bacterium | reverse complement strand
TATGTGATTGACATGGGTTATCCTTTCTTAGCCATGGCTCTACTCGCGTTCTACGCTTATCACGCCTTCTGACGCCAGTAGTTTTGCTTTTAATCGATCTAATTGTTTGACACCTTCTACCTCAATAATGACCAGACCGGTAACAACATCACCGTCGACCTTCATGGATAGAGTATCAATGTTAATATCATAGGAAGAGATCGTCTCCGTGACGTCTCGAACTAAATGTTTCCGCTCCTGTGATAGTATCTTGAGGCGGACTAGGAATTTCTGTGAACGGGCGGCAGCCCAATCCACATCAATAATACGTTCTTCTTCTGGCAGGTTAGTCCCGACAGTATCACAATCTTTATGATGAACAGTAATTCCCCTACCCCGCGTGATAAAACCCAGAATGGGATCACCCGGAATTGGATTACAACATTTGCCAAAGCTGATCATCATGTTGTCGATACCCTGGATGGAAACCCCTTTGGTATTCCTTCTGGCTCGATTGAGAAATGATTCGGCGTAATAGCTATCTGGTTTTTCTTTCCGGGGCTTGGAATATTCATCAGGGAAAAATTTGCCAAGAATGGATGAAATGGTTCGATGACCTGAACCAATTGAGGCTATCATTTTCTCCTCTGATTCAAATTTTAGTGTGATATACGGATTTTTAAGATGTTTCCATTCCTTGGCTTTCTTAATCTTGCGTAATTCTCGTTCAAGAATCTCTTTACCAAGTCGCACGCTTTGCTCAAACTCTTGACCTTTGACCCATTTTCTGATATTGGATTTGGCTTTGGAAGTTTTTACAAATTTTAACCAGGAGGAATTGGGCTTTTGAGAATCACTGGTGATGATCTCAACCTTATCCCCGCTCTCTAATTCACTATTAAGTGGCTTAATGCGTCCATTTACCTTAGCACCGATACAATGCAATCCCACCTGAGAGTGCACATCAAAGGCAAAATCAAGGGGAGTAGCCCCCAGGGGTAAAATTCGAACCTCACCTTTTGGGGTATAGACAAATATTTCATCTTTGTAGAGATCAATTTTCAATAGATCCATAAATTGATGAGAGGTGGTTTTATCTTCGGTCTGTAGAATGTCGACCAAATTTCTCAACCAGGTTACCTGCTGATCAATATCATCCTGGGTTGATTTTGAATCCTGCTCTTTATACTGCCAGTGTGCTGCAACACCTTCTTCAGCAGTATCATCCATATCCTTTGTTCTGACCTGGACTTCAACTGGAAAGCCTTCAGGACCTACGACAGTGGTCTGGATACTCTGATATCCATTGGATTTGGGTTGAGCTATAAAATCCTTAAAGCGTTCCTGGATAGGCGTATAGAATGCATGAATGAGCCCTAAGACGCTATAACAGGCTTCAACCTTGTCGACGATAATACGGACCGCATAAATATCGAAAACATCTTCAAAAGGTCGGTTCTGATCCCGCATTTTGCGAAAAATGGAATAGTGAGATTTGAATCTGCTTTTATAAACGGCTTCAAATCCTGTGGCATCCATCTTCTCCTTAACAGGTTCCAGAAATTTCTGTACATATTTCTCAAAAAATGCCTGTCGTTTGGGAATGAGTTTATTGAGTTCCTGAGATGCTTTTGGCTCCAAAACATCGAAGATTAAATCTTCCATTTCGGACTTTATTCTATACATCCCCAGACGATGAGCCAGGGGGGCATACACATCCCGAGTCTCTCGAGCGATGCGTCTCTGCTTTACAGCAGGGAGATGCTGAAGGGTGCGCATATTGTGAAGCCTATCTGCAAATTTGATGATGATGACACGAATATCATCGGCCACAGAAAGGAGCATTTTTCTAAAGTTGATTGCCTGTTTGTCCTCTTCACTGCGGAATTTTATATCCGAAAGCTTAGTAACACCATCGACGAGGCGGGCGACCTCTTCTGAGAATTCCTGCTCCACATCCTTGTGTGTGTAGCCAGTATCCTCAATAACATCATGTAGCAATGCTGCTGAAACGGTCACTGGATCCAGCTTCATTTCTGCCAGAATCGTTGCCACTTCAACACAATGAGTAAAGTAGGGTTCGCCTGATTTTCTGAGCTGCCCCTGATGGGCTTTTTTCCCAAAGATGTAGGCGCGCCAGACAAAATCTTCCCCACTGGGACCCACTGAATTGCTTCCACCCATCAATTCGATGATGTTCTGGAAGTCATTGGGGTACTTAGCCCCGTCCGTGTTCAGGATTCGATCTAGTATTGCCGCGGCCATTAGAAAGGTTCAGGAGCTCCTTCATTTGGTGGTGCAGATGGTGTATAGGCAGAAAGGTTTTCAAAGGAGGCAAATTTATCAATAAAACTGAGCCTCACGGTTCCAGTTGGACCATTACGCTGTTTGGCCACGATAAGTTCAGCAAGACCCTCCTGAGTATTTCCATTATCATCGAGGACACCGTATTTTTCTGGACGATAAATAAACATGACAACATCAGCATCCTGCTCAATGGAACCAGATTCACGTAAATCTGAGAGGATGGGGCGTTTGTCCCCTCCCCTTGTTTCAACGGCCCTTGAAAGCTGTGACAGAGCAACAATGGGTAGGTCAAGTTCCTTTGCCAACATTTTAAAAGAACGGGAAATTTGACTGATTTCCTGCTGTCGGGATTCTACTCTCCCAGTCCCCTGTAGGAGTTGCATATAGTCAACAATGATCAGGTCGATACCCTTATCAGCTTTCAAACGTCGAGCCTTGGCCCGGAGTTCGGTGATGTTAAGAGAGGCAGAATCATCTAAATAAATTTCGGCTTCAGCCAGGTTTCCAGCAGCAGTACTCAGTCTAGGCCATAAATTGGATGGAAGACGCCCTGTGCGGACAAGGTGAGCATCAACTTTGGCTTCACTGCAGAGTAATCGCATGGCCAATTGATAGTTTGACATCTCCAATGAGAAAATGCCAATCTTGGTACCAAATTTTACAGATGCATTCCGAGCCAGAGACAAAGCCAGGGCTGTTTTTCCCATGGATGGCCTGGCTGCGACAATGATTAAATCAGATTTTTGGAAACCTGAGGTAATATCATCAAGTGCATCAAAACCCGTTGCCACACCACGGATACCACCTGGATTTTCATGAAATTTATCAGCCTGGGCAAAAGCCTCATCCAACGCACTGCGGATTCTTACAAAATCAGCTGTTTTGAAGCGTTTTTCTGAGAGTTCGAATATTTTGCTTTCTGCTTTCTCAAGGAGATCGTCAACTCGTTCACGGGTTTCATAGGCTTCCGTTGATAGTTCTGCTGAAAGTTGAATCAACGCACGCAGGGCTGAACTTTCCATAACGAGACGAGCATAATAACGAGCATTGGCAGTCGACGGAATTTTTTCAGTCAACTCAGTGATATAATAGGCACCACCAGCTGCCTGGAGATCACCGCTTCTTTTTAATTCATCGACAACGGAAATCTGATCAACGGGTTCACCACGTGCATCCAGATTAAGGATGGCATTAAATATTTTCGCATGTGCTGGACGATAGAAGCTTTCTGGTTCTAGGAATTCCATAGCTGAAGAAAGTGCCATGCGATCCAGCATCATTGATCCAATGACGCTTTGTTCGGCTTCTTCGTTGTGGGGTGGTAGTCTTAAATTTTGACTGGTTTCACTCACGCCTGCTCCCCTCTCTTCTCTAGATACATCTCACGAATTTTCTTGAAATCTTCCCAGGCAGGACGTTTCCAATTGGGATTTCTCAGGAGTGCAGCAGGATGATAGGTAACCACCATATCGGTACCATGATAGTCAAAGACCTGACCTCGCATTGATGTCAGAGAATCCTTGGTCCGAAGCAGAGTGGTTGCTGAGATACGTCCCAGGGCTACCAGAAGTTTAGGCTTAATCATCTCGATCTGTTTGAGGAGATAAGGCTCACACTCTTCAATCTCTGCTTTATTTGGATCTCGGTTTTTTGGTGGCCTACACTTGAGTATGTTGGCGATATAGACATCATCCCTAGTGAGATCGATGGCTTTGAGGATATCTGTGAGCAATTTGCCTGATCGTCCGACAAAGGGCAGGCCCTCAAGATCCTCTTTTTCACCAGGAGCCTCTCCTACAAACATGACATCTGCGTCGGGATTGCCTGCACCAAACACAAAGTTTGTGCGGGTAGCACCAAGAGGACAGTTCATGCAGTTCTCAATCACATTATTGAATTCGCTGAGTGTCTTTACATCACTACTCACAGAGGTTTTCTCCATATCAGTTTCCAGAACTGTTTCAGGCATGTATAATGGTCCACCAAAAATCTCTAACTCTTCTTTAACGAAGGCTTTTATCTGATCATGCTTATTCATCACCTGAAAGAAATCCTGGTCAGTTAGGCTTTTTCAGTTTCCTCTTCTTCAGCGGGACCATCATCAAACATGGCCTGCTTTTCCCACTTGAGATCACCGGATAGGAATTCTGTAAGGCCTACAGTTGTGGGCTTCACAACAGCATCATATGCTTCTCTATCAATTTCAGTGTCCACTTCGTAGGCTGCTGGTGCCATTTCATCTTCACCACTGATCTCTTCAAGGTTTTCTTCTTCCCGACGGCGTTCTTCTTCGATGACATAGCGATCACCAATGATCTGTCTCGCTCTTTTAGCGATCACAGTCACTGCTTCAAAAATATCTTCGGTATGCTCTTCGATTTTCCTGAACGGTACTGTCTGTAAACCCATTTATATACTCCTTTGTTGTTGATACATTTCATTTTCTAATATTTTGGTAAACTCGTTAACTGCTTCATTTAATTCAGAGTTAACGATGTTATAGTCAAATTGTTTTCCCAATAGCATTTCTTCCGGCATGCGATCTAGACGAATCCTGATCTGTTCCGGGCTATCAGTGTTTCGATTGATGAGTCTTTCTTCCAAAGCCTCAACTGAAGGCGGTTTGATGAAAATTGATACACTGTTATCAGGGTATGCCTTTTTCAGATTAATCCCACCCTTGATATCAATATCAATGAGTAGCTGCTTCCCCTGCTCAAGAGCGGAATCCACATAGGAACGCAAGGTTCCATAGTAATGTCCATTTTTTGAATACACTTCCTGCCATTCAACCAATTCATCGCGTTCAATACGCTGCAGAAAATCGGCCTTACTGATAAAGAAGTAATGCTGGCCTTCTATTTCGTAATCTCTTCGTGGACGTGTTGTAACAGAGACTGAGAATTGAATCTCAGGAAATTTTTCCATAATAGCATTTTCAACCGTCCCCTTGCCTGTACCCGAAGGCCCAGCCACAATGATCAATCTTCCTTTTTGGGATGTCATTGAATATTTTGCACCTGTTCTCTTATGCGTTCAATCTCATTTTTCAATTCTACAACAGCATGTCCAATGGGAGTCGAGTTAGCTTTGCTGCCAATGGTATTTGCTTCGCGATTCATCTCCTGCAGCAAAAAATTTAAACGCTTACCGGCATCACCATTCTCCACCATTAACTCTCGGAAATGTTGAATATGGGCATCCAGACGGGTCAATTCTTCAGCAATATCCAGCTTGTCGCTCCAGAGCACAATTTCCTGTTCAAGACGTTTCTCATCAATTTGAGACTCACCCCGTAAACTGCTATCAGCTATCTTCTTGCGCATTTTTTCTGCGATGAGTTCCAGACGGCCACTATCCTCAGCTTGAATTCTGGAAATAATCTCAATAATATTATCTAATTGCTCAAGGATGGCCTGCTCAAGTAATTCACCTTCACGCAGCCGCATGGCCTGTAATTGTTCTGAAGCCTTTTTAATAAGGTTTAAAACGGCATCATTAAATTTGACCTGATCTTCCGCGTCTGTGTCGTAAGTGATTACATCAGGGAATCGCAGTAACTCAGCAATAGATAATGATTCACTTTCACGACCCAAAATCTGGGCGCTATTGATAGCAATTTGTTGGTAATGTTGGAGCAATCCTTCATTCATCCGCGGCTTACCAATGGCAGATTGATCCGTCCCCATATTCATGGTTATAGTCACTCTTCCACGGGTCATTATTGATTGTAAATGGGTTCTGGCTCCATCTTCTACTTTTTCATAGCCACGAGGTAGACGCATAACGAATTCAAGGAACCGACTATTCACAGCTCTCAGCTCGATAACCACCTTCAAATCACCAATTTTTTCTTCGGCACGGCCATAGCCGGTCATACTTATTAGCATAGGTCCTCTCTAATACCAACATTTCATAGTACTTATGCACATTATTTCATGCGATCACATGAATTGCTGTGGCAAAGCCGCATAGTATAATTTTCGGCAGTAGCTATGTCAAAAGATATATTGAAGTTAGGGCATTATTTTTTCATTAAGAACCGAGAATCGATCTAGATAGTCTTCAAGAATATTTTTAAGGCAGATATTTTTGCCGCCCCAACATCCTTTAAACTATGGGAGTTCTACCGAGCGAATCACCTTACGCTTGCTACTAAAATCAGCCTTGATTCCACTGCTTGCCAGTGTGTACATCTGCATAAAATCGGTCTTGCCGTGCTCAACTTCTGAATTCTCGAAATTTGCCCAAGCAGGTGTATGCTCCAGAGGAATATTTAAGCCAATGGACGTGATAAGTCGCTTGTTGTCCAGAAATAGAAAGCCATTTTTGCGTGTGGGATCAATTGGGACCCATCCCTTGACAGGTAAATAGATCTCAGACCAGACATGCGCCCCTGTATTATCGATCATAAAATTGAAGCCAGATTGCTGACGAGCTGGAATACCGGCAATTCTACACATTGTCATAAAGAGAGCTGAGTATTGACCACAATCTCCTCTCCATGTTTTAAGGGCATTTTTTACACCCCGCTGCAGGAGGAAATACGTAGGTCATGGACGCCTGAACCCAGTTGTAAATTGCTTCAGCCTGGCTGATGGGATCTGCAATGTTCTCCAGAAGCTGGAAAACTGTATCTATCAGACCAGCTTCATGCTCCAGAAAGCGCTCGGATCGCGCATACTTCTCCAAAATATCTTCAGGGATTTGATCCCAATGCAGGCGCTCAGCGGCTTTATCAATCTCGGGTCGATAATCAAAGGTGATATATCTGAATTTTCGAGTGATTATGAAATTTGATTCCCGTATTCAGAATCAACGAAACTGTGATCAGACAGTGGATTGATGGTGGATTCTGACAACATCTGCTGAGTTGGGTAATCCCTGATACCAGAACTCCATATATGTAATGACGGAGGTTGCTCAGCGTTGATGCCATTTGCCTGGTTCGATTCGATCAGAACATCGCTTGACAATAGCTCAATATTTTTCACACTGACAATGAGTTCACCAGTCACCAAACGGGGATTTGAATACTCGCTGGACATATTTTCCAAAGCATTTTGGAGAAGTATTTTTTCCTCAGAATCTGGGCGAACACTATGATGGCTACATGCACCTATAAGCAATATTAGCAATATAGTTGATAAACGTAATAACCTGTTACTCAGAGACATACAGTTATTCCTTAAACTGATTTAGAATTTACCGATGGGGAAAATCGAAGATAAGACTTAGTCCGGTCAGTCTCACTTTTTGATACTCGAGTGTGCTATAAGGTAAATGCCCCTGATAATAGCTGAGTAAAAGTTTCACCGGTGTTTGGCTCCCACTCGCGAACTCAATCCCTGTGCCAATTCTTATATTGGGGACATATTCATTGTGCTCATAAATTTTCACATCCATCCCTACCACCAGGGCATATTTGGGCTGTTTTGAAAGTGGATGATACCAATCTACACCCAGTTGAAGCAGGAGACGTTTTCGGACGGTATTGGGGGAAACATTGTATCCAGCTACTCCATAGAGATTCCAACCATCAAATTTTTTAAATAAGGTGAGATCGAGCTGCTCATAATTTTGAGATCGTAGTGTGGGAGTCACTACGAAGTTGCGAATGATGTAGTCATCTCCCAGGTGTGAGGATTGGTGAAAGAGACTTACTCTATACAGTGTGTTGGAATTGCGCTGATAATGAAAAACTGAGGATATCCGGTAATCTGCATTCTGAAGTCCTCCCATAAATGCCTCACCCACGTCAACGATTGAAAACTGTGAATAGATTGTAAACTCCATTCCCAGTTCCCATTGCCTGGTCTCGGACTGTATTGAGCGGACAAATTGCTGGTGCATGCTCAATGAAATTGGGACATACATAAGCTGCTGGGTCTCCCCTTCAACCTCATAGCTTAGAACACTTATACTTTGTTGACCGGCTGCCGGATCCAGATATCGAGATGGGAAGAATGACCCTTGGGGCAACCAACTGGTCTCAGAACCCGAGAGTTTGCCTCCGAGCAGCATGCTTAAGAGGACAAGTATAATACGAATCTGTAAAAATTTGATCAGAGCTTCTCCTAGAGTATGGACCCTACTTTTTAATGGGTCTGGCTTCAGAAGAAAACTATTTTCAACGAAGGTTTGAACAACCCTTATTTACAGCATTTGTAGGAGTTGATCCAGAACATGTGTATATATGATTAATAATTTATAATTGAGTCGGTCTAGAAATTAATATTTCTCAATTATTATTCAATAAATGTAGGAAGTGACTTTCAAAATTGATTAAAGCAAAATTGCATAATTATGTGATCATTCTCTTATCCCTGCTTACCATCACATTCCTGGTGCTCTATTCTGTCCAGAGCTCAAGCTATTTGAATACCCCTGTTGAAGAACGCTATCTGTTAAAAGAACTAGACGGTTTATATGGTCCTTCAGGTCTATATGGGCATGGTGTTGGCTTCCTCGCCGCATTTTTTATGTTTTTACTCTGGTTATATATTATTCGCAAGCGCTGGAACCGTTTACGGGGTGTTGGTCGCCTGAGCCAGTGGCTCAAGTATCACATGTGGTTTGGAATTGTGGCTCCCCTCCTGGCTGGATACCATGCAACTTTCAAATTCGAGGGTCTCATTGGAGTGATGTATTGGGCCATGATTGCTGTCATGCTGAGCGGCATCGTGGGGAGGTATTTATATGGTCACATCCCACGTCGCCGGGATGGTCACGAAATGAGCATGAAACAAATTAATACTGAGAAGGCTTCGAAACTGCGTTCACTCCAGATGGAATTCGGGATTTTACCTGATGATATCAATAAGCTACAAGGCTTGACCCCCCAATTAAGTGGTGCAGGAACACTGGTTTCACTTTATCACCTTGCAGTGTTTGATATAAAACGTCGCTATCAACTAAATCAGATTCTCAAAGACTTTGAGGTTCGATACGGAGTGAGCAAACAGAACCTGGTTTTCTTCAAAGCGACCGTTGAGAAACAGCTCATTATGAGTCAGCGTGTCATCGTACTTGATGCCGTAAGCAAAGTATTTCACTGGTGGCATGTCATTCATAAACCTTTCGCCTATGCGATCTTTATCGTTTTAACCCTGCATATCATTCTCACCTTAAGTTTTGGATTCACATGGATATTCTAAACAACGAATCGGTATTATCCTGGTTATTGGGAGCTGTGCTCATTTTTGCTTTCACTGTGCCCTATCTCATCAGGTGGAAGCGTAAACAGAATCAGACCGTAGAAAAGCTGAATGAGGCAACACGAATTGGGGCAAATAAAGCACTCATGCAACACCCAATCATCGATTTATCCAGATGTATTGGTTGTGGTATTTGCACAAAAGTCTGCCCGGAAGGTGAGGTACTTGGACTGGTAGGTGGTAAAGCCGTTCTCATCAATGGGAGCAAATGTGTAGGACACGAGGTCTGCATGGAGAGTTGCCCCGTGGGTGGCATTGAGGTAGGCCTGGGCGATATATCCAGCAGAGAGGATATTCCTCAACTCAGTTCAGAACTTGAAAGTAATTTTGAGAACATTTACATCATTGGGGAACTCGGTGGTCTAGCCTTGATTAGAAATGCTGTGAATCAGGGAGCTAGGGTAGCTAAATCCATACAATCAAAGTTGAATGGCTCAACCCCCTCTCAACCCATCGTGGTAATTGGTGCTGGACCTGCAGGGCTTTCATGCACCATTTCTCTTATGGAAATGGGGCTACCTGTTGTTCTACTTGACCAAAGTGAACCAGGTGGAACGATCCTTCAATACCCCAGAAGGAAACTGGTCATGGTACAGCCCATAGAGATGCCGGGTTATGGTGAAATGAGCAACTCTGAATACTCAAAGGAAGAGCTGCTGGAGATATGGGACGAAATATTTGAAAGTCATTCTCCTGATTTTCGTAGTGGTCATCAATTGCAGGCCATTGAAAAAAATGGCGATGGGTATAGAATTACCACCAGTGCAGATGAATTCACCAGCGAATATGTTGTTCTCGCTCTAGGTCGCAGAGGTACACCCCGGAAGCTTGAAATTCCAGGAGAAGATTTAAGTAAGGTCGCCTATAAATTGATGGATGCAGAAACCTATCAGAATAAACATATCCTGGTAGTCGGTGGTGGCGATTCTGCAGTAGAAGCTGCCGTGGGGCTGGGTCAGCAAATAGGCAATATTGTTACCCTATCATATCGCAAGAATGGTTTTGCCAGGATTAAGACCAGAAACGATGAGCAGGTCGCCAAAGCAGTCAAAAACGGATGGATTAATATCATGTATGAGTCCACCGTGGATTCAATCCATGAGCAACATGTAATTATCAATCATGCTCATCAAAAAAAACAGGTTAAAAATGATTATGTATTCATCTTTGCTGGAGGAATCCCACCCTTCAAACTGATGAGTTCAATCGGCATCCAATTCGGGACCTCAACCCTGTCATGAACTTGAAGCTTTCCACTTTCGGATTATTTTTCCTCCTTATTTACCCTCTGACCCTGAAGGCTCAACTGAGCCCTGGACCATTGGCAGAGCCTCATGCACATCTTTCAGGATTCACCAATTGTCTAACTTGCCATACCTGGGGTAGCAAAGATTTAAGTCCAAAATGCCTGGAATGTCATACACCAATCCAAACCAGAATTGCAGATGAACTCGGCTTCCATGGTAATCTCGAGGAAAACGAGTGTCTTGCCTGTCATTCTGATCACATGGATAGGAATTTTGAAATGATCCACTGGGAGCCCTCTCAAAAGGATTTCGATCATTTACAGACGGGTTATGAGCTCGAGGGGAAGCACCTCAAGCTGAATTGTAATGAATGCCATCAAAGTGAATTCATCGTATCAGATGATATCCTGGAATATGCCAAATCCCAAAAAGCAAGTGATGTCCTCTCATCCACATTCCTGGGTTTGGGAACTGAATGCGCTAATTGTCATGTGGAAGTACATGCTAACGAATTCGTAGACCAGACCTGTGACGATTGCCACAATGAAAATAATTGGACCGATGCGAGAAATGACTACGATCACGATTTTGAGACCAATTTCCCTCTCCGTGGAGCTCATAAACAACTTGAATGTGAAAAATGCCACACAGCATCCCAGGACGTGGTAGGTGAGTTCCATGCGCAACAATTTACTGGTCTCGAATATAATCTCTGTACCAATTGTCATCGCGATGAGCACAAAGGATCATTTGGCTCAAATTGTCTCAAATGTCATACTGAAAGCACGTTTAAACAGGCAGATGTGGCTGGAGCATTTAATCACCAGGTGACACGGTACCCACTGGTTGGCAAACATGTCAGCATCGACTGCGAATTGTGCCACACCAGGAAAGATCGGTTTAAGCTGGCTTCAAGCTTTGATCAATGTTCTGATTGTCATGCAGATAACCATGATGGCATCTTTAAGAAACCAGATCGTGATAATCCTTGTGATCAATGCCATAGTATCCGAGGCTTCTTTCCTCCATTATTTGGTGTGATTGAACATCGGAATACTCGATTTGCCATCGACGGAGCCCATCTTGCTCAACCTTGCATCTTTTGCCATGAGCAAAATGATGAACCAGTATATCGGTGGGAGCCCCTGAGCTGTCAGTCTTGTCATACCACCATTCATGGAGACCAGTTCTCTCGCTATCAACAGAATGGGACCTGGTGTGAGAATTGTCATAAGACGTCGGATTGGGTTGATTTATCCTTCGATCATAACTCTACCTTCTTCCCTCTCACCGGGAAACACGAAGACCTGGATTGTTCTGCCTGTCACAAAAGCAATGTAGAAATTACCCAGTACGAGGACACTGACTACAGTTGTAATGAATGCCATCGTGATGTCCATTCGAAGCAATTCGAGGATGAAATTTGTGAGGATTGTCATTCTACTCATAACTGGCAAATTCCAGAATTTGATCATGACAGTCTGACAGCGTTCCCGCTGGATGGCCAACATCAAGATCTGGCATGTGGCCAATGTCATAAATTTGAGCTGCAGCTGAATACCATCCGCTTTAAACCCATACCTCATAAGTGTCAGGACTGTCACAGCTTTGGGGATTTCAAGCGATGAAATTGCTACTTGCCCTTGTCCTCTTCCTCATAAGCAATCTTACCTTTGCCCAGGATGATTCGGAGATTGAAACAGATTTAACCTGCGAAGTTTGTCATGCTGGTGGTGATTGGAGCTCTGATGTCGGTCAGAATTTTGATCATATCATGACAGGATATGAGTTAAAGGGAACCCACGCGGAAATAGATTGCGGATTATGCCATACGGGCTCTACACCAGCTGAGAAGCACAATTTTGGCCAGGTATCCTCTGATTGCGTGACCTGTCACGAAGATATTCACAATGATCAATGGGGACAGGATTGTGAGCGCTGCCATAGTCCTGATACATGGACTCTATCGACTCAACAGCAAAACCATGATCTGACTAATTTTCCGCTCCAGGGACCGCATCGAAGTTTGAGCTGTGAGGGTTGTCACCTTAGCAATCCTGGTTCAGGAGCCACCTTGCCCCTGGATTGTGCTGGTTGCCATTCCGCAGACTATAACGAAAGTGATGAACCATCTCACCAAATTCTAAATCTTGGAAACAATTGCGAGTCCTGTCATGCCCCCCAGAGCAACCATTGGACAAATTCTACATTTAATCACAATGATACAGGTTACTATTTACTGGGAATGCACAATACAGCGAGTTGTGCGAGTTGTCATATGCAAAGTGCCGATAACACACCCGTAGAATGTGTGGCTTGCCATATGGATGATTTTGATGCCAGTACTGAACCTCCCCATCTGGCAGAAGGCTATCCACTGGATTGTCAATCCTGCCATGACAGTTTTACCTGGAACTCTAGCTTCCTTCATGATCAAACAGGATTTCTACTCGAAGGCGCACATGAGTTGGCGATTTGTTCTGATTGTCATTCTGAACAGAGTTATGATGAAACACCAGAGCTATGCAATGGGTGTCATCAGACAGAATGGGAATCCAGTGAAGCACCACCACATGAGGATGCAGAATTTGGTGAGGCGTGTGAAGATTGCCACACTGTTATAGCCTGGCTGCCAAGTATATGGGATCATGATATAGATTCTGAGTATCCCCTGACAGGTGCTCACATTGAACCGAGCTGCGAGACCTGTCATACGGTTGCTCCATACTCAGCGCAACCCTCTGAATGCGTAGATTGTCATCAATCAAATTATGATGAATCGCTTGAACCTAATCATGTAATCAGCGATATGCCAACGACTTGCGAGGTATGCCATACGACAGAGAATTGGATTTCAGAAGAAATTGATCATACCCAGACTGCCTTTCCACTACAGGGGGCTCATACTGAAATTGAATGCACAACATGCCATGCAAACGGCTATGATTTGCCGACGGATTGCCAGGGTTGCCACCTCCCTGATTACTCCTCAACAACCAATACTCCCAGTCCTGATCATGCCCAATATGGATTCAGTCAGGATTGTCTGACTTGCCATGGTCAGGTGAGCTGGAAACCTTCATCATTCGACCATGATGCCGATCTGACAGGTTTTGCTATACAGGGTGCTCATCTCGCTCTTCTTCCAGAAAATTGTTTTACCTGTCATGAGACGGCACAATGGACGGGACTCTCTTCGGATTGCTTCTCCTGCCATCAGAGCAATTTCGAGAGTACTAGTGAACCGGATCATGATGCTTATGGATATCCTCAGAATCTTTGCGAAACATGCCACTCTCAAGATGTATGGGAACCTGCCATCTTTGATCATGCAGCCACATCAATCAGCTGTGTGACCTGTCATATGGTGCAGTATACAGCGACTACCGATCCGCCCCATACTGAGTTGGCCTACCCAACAGATTGTGAGACCTGCCATTCCCAGGACGCATGGTCACCAAGTAGTTTTGTACATGATGTTGAAGCAACAGGTTTTCTCAGCGATGGTGCTCACTTGAACATCAATTGCAGTAGCTGTCATGAGTCCTATAATCCTCCAAGCGAGATCAGAACCTGTGCCTCTGCTTCTTGTCATCAAGACAGCTACTCAGCATCGAGCAATCCTCCCCACGAAGCAATGGGATTTTCCCAGAATTGCGTGGATTGTCACACCACCACAGCCTGGGAGCCCTCTTCATTCCAACATAACGAGCTTAATACTGGATATCCTCTTGAGGGTGCACATGCGAATACTGCATGTCAAAGCTGCCACTCCCCCTGGCAAATTATTGCTGAGGTCAGGACCTGTGCTGATGGCAGCTGTCACTTACCGGATTATAATTCTGCAACAGATCCAAATCATGCCTCTGCTTCTTTTCCTCTGGAATGCGAAATCTGCCATGCCATGACTGCCTGGGAGCCTGCGACCTTTAATCATGATGGACAATATTTCCCCATTTACAGTGGTCAACATCGCAATGAATGGAATGATTGTTCGCAGTGCCATGTAGATGCCAATGATTTTGCTGTTTTCACATGCTTTGGCGGGGGGTGTCATAACGTGTCCGAAATGAATGATGAGCACTGTGAGGGAGCTGATTGTGAGAGCTGCGATGGTCATACTTATCCAGCAACGGGTGTAACTTCCACAGACTGCTTTACCTGCCATCCCACTGGCGATGAAGATGATTGCGATGGTGATCTTCTGAATTTTTTCAAGTTGAGAACGCTACCACAGCCAACTGAGAAGAAACCTGATGAAACTAATTAGTCTCAAATTATTGTTAGTTCTGCTACCCTTCTATGCTCACTCTCAAATGGTGGAAGATCGCTCCTGCCTGGATTGTCATCTATCCAGATCCTGGTTTCCCCTATCTGAGACACCACGTTTTGATCACAATCAAGCCACAGATTTCAGACTGCTTTACAAGCACGCTGATCTGACTTGCACCCAATGTCATTCAGGAAATACAATCGATGAATTCCATAGCTTCTCCGCTAAGGGCCTGGATTGTGTGAATTGTCATCAGGATATCCACCAGAACTATTGGGGTGATGATTGCGAGACTTGCCATAGCCCTCAGAACTGGGATCCCGCTATGGCCTATCGTCGGCACAATGAGACCCTGTTTCCACTATTGGCTGCCCACCAGTCCCAGAGTTGTTATTTTTGTCATACAACGCCTGGAATGGTGCCCTCTTTGGATTGTCAGGAGTGTCATGAATCAGACTTCGATCTTGACTTACCGGCTCATGTTGAACTTGCTCCTCGAGCAGATTGTTCAACTTGTCATGCACCGACGCGCTGGGATCAAATACTGGCCATCAACCATGATGTCTTCTTCCCCATTTATAGTGGAGAACATCGTGGTGAATGGGACGCCTGCTCGGATTGCCATGAGCAAGCTGGCGAGTATCAGATATTTACCTGCTTTGGATCGGGGTGTCACGATGAAGATGATATGAATGATGAGCATTGTGATGGCAATGATTGTGAGCAACGCAATGGGTTAACATACCCACGCACTGGAGTGACCTCAAATGACTGTTACTTCTGTCATCCCAGAGGAAATGAATAACATGCGGAGAGTGATGCGACAATTCGATAAAAATATTTTGCAATTTTTAACTGTGATGTTGCTACTCACGAGTTCTGGCTTTGGGCAAGAACTGCTTACGGGTTCTATCACCTATATCAGCAGAGATCAAGCATATATTGACCTCGGGAAGAAAGCAGGTATACAAGCTGGTGATCGTGTTTATGTATTTCAAAACAGTGAATTATTAGGTATTGCACAAGTTGCACAGACCAGCGGAGCTTCTTCTTCCATAGTGGCAAAAGCACCTGTGGATATGAGCTGGGAAATTGGGAATAAAATTCAGATTGAAATCGCATTACCAACACCTATTCAGCCCGCTCCTACCGCTGGACTGGAGAGCCCTTCTATATCAAAGCCAGAAGTTCAGGTCTTCCTGGACAGCAGTTCATACGCTCCACGAACACCCAGTAACATGAGTCTGGATTCAGATCGGTTTGCCCCTACGTTTACTGGTTATGTTTCAACGCGCTTTTCTGATCGAGGAGGTGACAGCAGTGGGGTCAGGGAATCCAGGGGCTCCATCTCTGGTCAATTCAAAGTTCTGGATCTGGGAATTCGGCATCTGGATATGAGTACCTATTTACGCAGCAATCGTTCCTCCAGAGATTCTAGTTCCCAAACCAGTATTTACTCAATCATGTTGAGTTATGATAATCCTGGAAGTCGATTCAGTTATTTACTGGGTCGAATGTATCACCCTCAGTTCTCTGTGCTAGGTACTATAGATGGTCTGGGTGTTACCTGGAGATCAGATCGAAGGGTTCTGGCCGTTGCCGCCGGTCTCAAGTCAGAGATCAATGGCATTCAAGACCACGTTCAGCGCAATAAATTTGGTCTTCTTGATGAAGAAAGATATAAATGGGGAAAGGTGCAGTTTGGCGTCATCGGAGAAACGGAATCAGGAGCATTTTCCAGAAATTATCTCCTGTTGGGATCCACCGCTAAATTGAGTTCAGGTCTTAGAATAAGGGGGTACAGTGAATTTGATCTCGATTTGCTGGATCAATCTCAATTTCAGAGCGGGGTCTCTCTTACGCGCTTTCGTGCTTCAGTAAATTGGAGACCCTGGCGCTTCCTTACCAGTACATCACGCTACAGTTATAGAGAGAACGTAGTTGATTTGCTCGATACCGCTGAAACGGAATATGAGAAAGCTGCACGACACACCTTCAACACCAATTTGACTCTCATGTTGGGCTCGAGGATTACCATTACAGGGCAAGCCAGTTTCCGAGGAGATGGAACAAGCCGGCAAATCCAAATATATGGAGTCTCGCTCAGTCACCGTAGCTTCACATCGCAGTCTCTTTCACTGAATGCCGGTGGGATGGCCATGTTCTCCTATCTTAGTGAGGGTGGACGTGTGTATGCATCTGTAGGTAGAAACATCCTCCCCTGGTTGGATGTAGATTTGTATGATGAAGTTTTTCTCTATCGTATTCTGGGGGAATCCAGTTTTAGAACCCGTCACTTACCTGAAATCTCTTTTTCTGCCAAGGTTCCTGGGCTTCAGCGACTTAGACTTCGCACACGCTTTGAACATGAAAATGGGGAATTACTCTACCGCTTTAGTCTTAGTGCCTCCAGGCACCTGTAATATTTATCTAATCTCCTAAAATAGCCTAGGCCACCCTTATTAAACAGAATGGCCTAGACTATTGTGGTTCTTTCGATATCTGTTACTTGATGAACAACATTTTCTCCACCTCAAATTCACGACCTGATTGAATCTGGCAAAGGTATAAACCCGAACTGACAGCTTCGCCAGCGAAGTTGGTTCCATTCCAGGTATATGTATACCATCCAGCAGCTTGATCAATGAACTTGAGCTCCTGCACAATCCGACCTGTCACATCATATATTCGGATTTGTATATCTCCGGATGCCGGTATCCCATAATCAAGATGTGTAACTGGATTGAAGGGATTCGGGTAGTTTGGTTTCACTGAAAAATGCTCAGGAATCAGTGCAAATTGATCCAGTGATACTGTGTTGATTAGTACACCGATCTGATAATCGATAAACTCCAGATTTTCATTGAGCATTAATTTATCAACAGAGATGACAAGTGAATCGCCTTCGAAACCCATTTCTACGGTCCCATAGAGTTGCATTAATGAACCGGAGAAGTCATAACCGTGCGAACTTGCACCGGCAAACACGATATGATTGTTGCTATCGACCATCGCCTCTACTGCGTAACTATCTACATTGGCGCTCCACCCGATACTATCGAGGGTAAAGTGATCGATATTCATATCGATTTCACCTTCAAATGAGTAAATGTTGAGACCTTCTTGTAGAAGCACAGGAATAATCGTAGATGTTCCAGGTGTGAAATATTCCCCACCTATTCCCAGACCACCTGCTGCCAACAATTCACCCTGAGCCGTATCATAGGGTAGTGAATCTATTTGATGAACCATATATTGAAGAATTATTGAGGCATCCAGTGCAGATAGACTTTCGTCCAAACTCACATTACCTACCAGTTGCTGCGCTTCGGTGAGATCTATCATATCCACCAGGTATTGTAAGATTAAACCAGCGTCATATGCCTGGACTAGGGTATTGAGATCTACATCACCATAAATACCATTCATATTGATGTAGTTCAATTTCTCCATCTCAGGAAGACGAGTTAATAAAGCCACAGAAATGTGTAATTTTAGTTTTCTCTGCTTTACTAAACAGTGGTGCAAATCTAAGCAACTAGATGACTTATACAAGAGATGTACAAAAACGCAAGTAATAAAAAAGCCCCCCATCACATACATGATGAGGGGCTTACGTAGGATTCTTTAGTTAATGTTTTACTCGTAGCGCAGAGATTTAACTGGATCAGCTACAGCTGCCTGATAGGATTGCCAGGCAACCGTGATCACAGCTACCATCAGGGCAATCAGAGATGCTCCAAGGAACACCATCACACTGATATCAATCCGATAGGCATAGTTCCTTAGCCAATCACTCATGGCATAGTAAGCAACGGGGACAGCTATAGCGACTGAGATCAACATAAGTTTCAGCGTATCCTTTGAAAGCAGCATCAAAACACCACTAACAGAAGCGCCCAATACCTTGCGGATACCAATTTCCTTGGTACGCCTCTGTGCGTTAAATGAGGCTAATCCAAGTAAACCAAGACTGGCAATAAATATCGCCAATCCAGCAAACATCAATACGATATCTGCTGACTGTTGTTCAGTTCGATACAATTCACCATATAGTTCATCGAAGTGAATATATTCCAAGGCTTGTTCTCCAGCAAAATTCTTCCAGGTCGTTTCTAGATGAGCCATGGTCCCATCCAAACGGTTTGGATCATACTTAACAGTTACGAATTTTCCCCAATTGGGTCTGAATTGTGCGGTTCCATCTCCCAATAGAAACATTGCCATGGGACGAATCTCTTTCTGAGGGGATTCAAAATGGTAATCCTTCACCACACCGATAATCTCGATGGGAACTGGATTGCGACGGAAGAATGTTATGAGATCTTGTCCAACAGGATCCTCCACACCAAAGGCTCGAGCAGCCGCCTCGTTAATAATAACTCCATTGGTGTCAGTCCCTCGTTCTCTGGAGAAGAACCGGCCGTCTGCCATGCTTAATTCATAAGCCTCTGCATAGTCATAGTCGACGAGGAAGCCGGCTACCAGTCGTGTCTCTTCAACGCCATCCACAACCATTGTAGAAGCATTCCCATTCAATCCATCCTCGTTGCCAGGAATAGCTGTGCTATTACTTACCAGGATAGCTCCTGGATCATCTCTCATGCTGGATTTAAAAGCCTGAATTGTTCGACCTATATCATCAGTCTTTTTTACAATCAGCAGGTTTTCAGGGTTTAGACCCAAATCCTTGGTCTGAATAAAATTCAGCTGATCACGGATGATCATTGTAGAAATGAGCAGAGTTACAGATACGGAGAATTGAAATATTACGAGTCCATTGCGAAGCCAATTTCCACCTTTACCTGATACATTGCTTCCCTTTAATACCTTAACTGGATTAAATGAAGACAATAGAAAAGCTGGGTAGCTGCCCGCCAATAAGCCTACTGGTATGACCCAGAGTAGAATAAATGGGATATCAGCCAGAGTTAGTCTTAAAGGCGTATCGATCAGTTGTGCAAACCAGGGCAAAATGATTTGAACTAGCAATACAGCTAATGAGAAGGCTATAAAGGTCACAAAAATGGATTCGGCCAGGAATTGGACGATAATTTGTCGACGATTACCACCCAAAGTTTTACGAATACCAATTTCACGTGCACGACTCATGGACCTGGCAGTAGACAAATTCATATAATTGATACACGCTAAAAGAAGGATGAATATTGCTATGTAAGCAAAAATCGTAACGGTTTGACCATCACCATTCACTTCAAATTCACCTAGCAAATGAGAATACAAATGAATATCAGTGAGTGGCGTTAGAAAATAGGCATATGCATCACCTCTTTCTTCCAATTGGTCAAATGATACACCCAGGAATTGTTGTACTTCAGGACCCACATACTTCCGAATCAGATCTGGGAATTTTGCCTCAAAATCTGCAGCACTTGCCCCATCGCTAAGGCGTAAATAAGTCTGGAAATTATTACTTAGCCAATTTGCATTACGCTCATCTCTATAAGTAGCCATCGATCCCAAAAAGTCGAAATGCCAATGTGAATTGTCCGGTAGTTCCTTAACAACCCCTGTCACCGTAAAATCTGAGGCATTGTCAGAATTCAATACTTTGCCAAGGGGATCTACATCGCCAAAATATTTCTTGGCCATACGCTCAGTAATTACAACAGTAAATGGTTGAGTTAGGGCCGTCTTAGGATCACCTAACACCATAGGAATTGTAAAGACATCAAAGATTGTAGAATCAGCCTGAAACCATCTCTCTTCAGAGAAAACCTTATCCTCATAACGAAGAACAGGAAAACCGGTACTCCTAATACGAGTATAACTAATAACCTCGGGATATTCTTCCAACATGGTAGGTCCAGCAGGAGCGGCTGAATTGGTCATTCTAAACTCATTGTCTCCCAATTTACCTTCCAGGTTTAAACGGTAAATATTATCTGCATTGGTGTGGAATCGATCAAAACCTTTTTCGTAATCGACAAACATTAAGATCAGGATACAGGTGGTTACACCAATAGCCAATCCCACAATATTAATAAAGGCATACAGTCGTTGCTTGATCAGGGATCTGAATGCCACTTTTATATAGCTTAACCACATATGACAACTCCTTTTTGGTGCAAAACAAATGGCTTAGACATGAAAATTTCCATTCAAAGTTTCATCTGCAATTTTCCCATCAAAAAGGTTCACAGTACGATTTCCATATGCTGCATATGCTGGGGAGTGAGTCACCATAACAATAGTTGTTCCCTGGGAGTTCAAATCCTTAAGGAGATTCATAACTTCATCTCCATGTTGCGAATCCAGATTTCCTGTGGGTTCATCTGCCAATACGATTTTTGGATTGGTTATCAGAGCTCTGGAAACAGCTACACGCTGCTGCTGGCCACCTGAGAGTTGTTGAGGATAATGGCTGCTTCTGTGTCCCACACCCATTTTTTCCAACATGGAGCTGACGCGTTCTTTCCGCTCTGATGCCGGTACTCCCAGATACAGCAGGGGCAATTCGACATTCTCATAAACGCTTAGCTCATCAATAAGATTGAAACTTTGGAAGACAAACCCAATATTCTCTTTGCGAAAATCTGCACGTTGACGCTCCGAGTACTGACTCACTTCTTCACCGAGGAAGTGAAACTTTCCGGAGCTTGGGTTATCCAGAAGACCAAGAACATTCATCAATGTGGATTTCCCACACCCAGAGGGTCCCATGATGGATACAAACTCTCCTTCACCAATATCTAGATCGATCTCATTCAATGCTGTGGTTTCAATCTCTTCAGAACGAAATACTTTATTTAGTTTCTCTGTCTTTATCATTTTGATCTCCTTGGATTCATTCGTTTATGATTCGCTTTTAAAAAATAATTGCTCGTAATCACCAAATTGTCTGTAGCTACTGGTAATAACCTTATCGCCGGGTTCAAGTCCTTCCAGGACTTCATACACATCTTGGTTTTGTCTTCCGAGCTTGACTTTTCGCTTACTGGCGCTAGCACCACCCTCATCCAGAACGTAGACCCATTGTCCACCCGTTTCCTGATAAAAGCCTCCTCGTCTCAATAAGATGGCTTGTGAGGAGTTACCTAGCTCCAGGCGCATATGTATGGTTTGACCACGACGGATGTCCTCTGGCTCAACTTCATCAAATCCGAGTTCTATTCGAAACTGACCGTTGACAACCTCTGGGTATATCTTGTTTAGATGAACGCTGTACGCTTTGGAGCCAATACTAAAATGAGCAGGTTGATTGAGTTGTACTCGAGTAATAAAGTGTTCGTCCACGGGAGCAATTATCTTAAATCCATCAAGAATATCAATCTGTCCCAGTCGTTCCCCCCTGACTTTCGCCTCGCCTATTTCAGCATTGAGAGACGTCAGTTGACCCGATACGGGTGCGGTGATTACAAGGTTATCCAGATTTTGCCTTACGATTCCCATGTTGTCCTGCATACGTTGTAGGCCGCTCTCTAACTGTTCTACCTGAACTTCACGATAGATGGAGTCCTGCTCGAATGACTGAAGTGTCAGCATGCGTTTTTTGATTAAATATTGATAATCGTCCCGGCTAGACTCATAAGCTTCGTTAGATATCATTGCTTTGTCTGAAAGTTTTGCATTCCGATCAAAGACACGCTTTGATTGCAGTATTTGATAGTCTAAATCCAATATTTGGGATTGAATATTTAGACGGTTTTGCTGCATGGCGAGTTTGGTATTCCGCAAATTATTGCTCTGTTGGAATAATTCAGCCTCACGGTACATGATATCGAGGAGCAGGTTGGTATTTGCCAGACTGATAATTTTGTCACCCTTTTCCACAAAAGTTCCTGCTTCTATATATCTTGATTCTACTCGCCCACCTTCAATGGCATCCAGGTAATAGGTTTTGATGGGAACCACAGATCCACTAAAAGCTATAAATTCTTGAAAATCACCTTTCTCAACTGTACTGATCCCAATACGCCGATTGTCAATTTTTAAAGTATCACCGCCCTTGGCACTCAAAACCATTGCAGAAACAATAATCATTACTGCAATAGTCACGAAGGCATAGGGTCTATATGTTTTCCATTTAGATTTTTCAATTATGCGATCCATAATATCCCCAATAGTCAATGTGTACCTTCCCATCAGACATAATTTGATCAATACGTCTATGATTCGAGTACGAGGTTCGAGTAAATGTCATGGCAGCACTTATCACAAGGCTTATGCCAAGAATGTCATCGAAATCCCTATCTTGTTGTCTATTATGCGGTTACATGGGTATTTATTTATATGATGAGCATGGTAACACATGAGGATATTACTCATATCGATATGGATTGCATATCAAATATATATGGGACTCATCCAATTATGACTGATTTTGCAGCCCGAGTAACGTTTGAGATTATGGAATTAATAGAAGTCCCGGTTTCACCCTGAACCACCATTTATAAGAATGAATAGGCTCGGCTATGGAAGATTATCAGTCTCTACTATCTCCCTGACACACAGCGCATTACATGACTTCTATAAAGTTTATCCTTCAGCAATCAGAGCTACAAAGACATAAACGAATACTGCATTCCAATTGATGGCTATCTCATTGGTGGCGTAGCTACAGAGTTGATCAAGGTAAGCTTTGGCTAATTTGAAAGGGATTCATCAGAGTATAAGTTAATTTTGTCCAAATCATCCAGACCGGAAAGTTCCTTGACAAACTCATTTGCCCTCGAGGCATGTTTAAGTGTCACATAATAGGAAATTTCATACTGTAGGCTGCTTCCCAATGATCTGACATTAATCATGGTGTAAGATCTACAATGGGATTGGATGATATTGATGTAGGGCGGTTCTCCTCCATTATGATCTCCACTATAAGCGAACTGCAGCAAATTTTCATCACTCCTGTGCGAGCCGTAACCGATCTTACTCATGATGAGCAGTACAGCGCTTATGGACAAGGTACCAATGATGGCTATCTGAGCAAGTCCCACACCCGCTGCCAAACCTATAGTCAGAGAAAAGAAGATAAAGACGATATCCATAGGGTCTTTAACCGCCGTTCGAAAACGGATGATTGACATAGCTCCTACCAACCCAAAGGCACGAGCAAGATTATTACCGATGACGATAATGACGACTGTCGTTATCATTGCCAACACAATAAGAGAGTTGGAAATACTCTTCGAGTAAGAAGCACCACCAAAAGTCATTTTGTAAGTTTGCGCAATGACCAAACCGCATAAAAAAGCTACAAGTAAGTTCAGAAGAACATCCCCGGTGCGGATATTAATGTCCATAAGCGACTGTATATCTAATAATTGCATGCTTTCTCTTTCTAATAATGACTCATGGAAATAATTTCACCTTTGCTACAATCCCCAACATGTCGATAATGGGCATCTACTCCTCTCACATATTTGGAGTAAGCTTGTTTTTTAAGATTATGCTTTCGAATAATACGTTTGAACCACTCAGGCATGGGATTCTCAGATTTGAATTCTAAAACAAATTCACGTTCAAGAAATGGAATCAGTTTGCTCTCTTCAAAAAGATCACCCAACCCCGGAAACATCATAGAACGAATATTGCTATCAAAAGTTATTCGGTCAGAATGGTTAAATTTTCCAATATACGCTTCCCTGCTATAGGTCACCAGATTCACGGGGACCCGTGAACTCCGTTTCAAGTAGAATAAAAATTTGCTGGCTTTTTCCTGGGAATTCGGGAAATCCTTTCTGTATGGAAGGATTTTGTCCAAATCTCCTCCGGCAAGAAGCTTGGCCACATCGGCATATTTAACAGGGGTTCGATCTTTGGAAATATAAGTGTTATTTTTCCACTTTATTTCCAGGAACACTTCACTCGCAGCACCCGCTTGATTATAGCCCCGCAAGCGCAATTTCTTACGCATCTGCAGCCCGACATGCTTCTCGTAATAATCCTTTAACATAAAAGTGTCAAAATAAATGGACCGAATCTCGTAAATGTTGGATTCCTGTAGAGCATGATGATTGTCCGCAATCACGTAGGGGGCTATAGCATGACGAATCTCATCCATGGAGTACATGGGGATGATATACTTGTTTTCTTGACGACCGGGCATCAATTAATCCTGAAACAATTCTGCCAACATTTGAAATACACTTTTTGATGAAAACTTTACTGAGACTTCCAGCGTTTGACCAGGTACCAATAAGCCTTCAGTATTATCAATCCGAATACGGACCAGGATTAATTGTTGACTTCCCACTCTGAGGATATGGTCATCAACTTGCATTTGATCTTGACTCACATTCAATTCAAAATGAGGGCCTATTAACGTCAATTGGGATGTCCACTCAATCATACTGAGCGATCCTCCCTGGATTGGAAACATGGCCACTAAGGTATCAACTTGCTCAATGCTCATGAGGGTATCTACGGAAAGAGGAAATAGCAATTTTCCGGAAAGTGGACTCACAAAGGTCATATGCGCCAACACATCACGAGCCAGAGCTAATTTTTTTTCTTCATCTGCTATCTGAGCGCGAAAAACATCTAATTTCCTGGACTGAGCGCCGCTCAGGGCAGATCCCAGATTTGCTTCAGCGATTGAGACCCTGATTGCATTAAGTCTTTCCCTGCGTATTTCAATATCATATTCTTGCTGCGGTATTATTTTCCCATCAAGTAGACTTTTAGAGCGCTCGAGAATTTTCTGCTGTTCTTCAAGACGTGCCCTGGCATAGGTTAACTGGAGTCTAGCAGCTTCAATCTCAGTTTCCTTGCTACCGGACCGTTCAAATTCAAGAGAGGCTTTAAGTGTATTAACATTTCCTTCAAGGCTTACAATCTTATCTGAAATTGTTGATGAATACAGCCAGGCGAGGGTATCCCCTATTGATACTAAACCTTGAGACAAATCGGGATTTGCTTTGTAAATAACTAAACCACCGCGATCTGGCACTAAACTTCTAGAACTGAGCGTAAGATTCTTCCATAAATCTTTATGAAATGTCGAGTAGGCACCATTTCCGTTGGATAGAATCTGAAATTGATTTGAAGCAGTGACCACAGCCTTCAGAGAGGTTCTATGTGGGAATGGCACAAACAAAAGTACCACAATTAATACTGCTGCGATTGCTATGTAAGGGGTTGTCCGCTTGTGCTTTACAATCATCTAGATACCATATTCCTTAAAATTGGCTCAAATCAGTTTCTAAAGGATGAGACGCTGTTATCTCAAATTTCATTTACTTAAAACTTAAATCATGAACTCCGGTATTTATAAATTCACCGCCATCAATATCATGGAGAATAAATCATTTCCCTGACTTGCTGCTTGCCACATGCTGATGGGCAAAAGAGAAAAGCACCTTCTGGAATGAACATTCCGTTAGAATCCACTCCCTTCCATACAATTTGGCTCTTGCTGTATATTCGATCAATATTGAATTTATAAGCTATTCGGCCTCTCAAATCAATTTTTTCAACCTGTATTCGATTAGCTGATACATTTGATACCGATATGGTTGTCCCCCGTTAAACGGATAAATTAGTTTTGTCCTAAACTAAAAATGTCAAATAAATTAGGTGATATTCAACATGAGTCCAATGAAAATTCTATGATCTCATGTTGAATCCAACTTCAAGTATTTCAGCCCAGAGTGTGGCTGGCACCGAATCATGAATTCCTCGATGCGCTAGAAATATTACTCCCCAAAATAATACAGGTGAAGGGCATGTTTCTGACCAGCACCATCTGGCAGTTCTTTTCTTCCTTGTTATTAGTAATCAATACTCAATAGTGGAATAAGTCGACCTCCCGGAGGTGGAACAAGCTCTCCTTCAGGTTCCTCATTTATCTCATTACTCTCAATTACAAAGGACTTCTGATCCGACCGATCCGGACAACTATTAAATTTTCACCTGGTGTCTCTTAGAGTCTATTATTAAATGTGAAGTGGCCAGAATAGCGGCAATATAAAGACCGCAATTAAGCCAAAAAGAATGACCAGGGGCAAACCTACACGGGTATAATCGGTAAAACGATAGCCACCAATTCCCATAACCAATAGATTCACAGGGTGCCCGACCGGGCTTAAGAAACTGGCCGAACTTCCCAGGGCTACCACCATGGCGAGAGCGTAGGGTGAGAGCCCTAAATTTGAAGCCGTGACGATGGCCATAGGCGCCATGAGAACAGCCACTGCAGCTGTGGGCATGACCTGGGCAAAAAGACAGGTGATAATATATAATCCGGCAATGATACCCTGTGGACCCAGAAAAGCCAGTGACCCCAATACAGTATCTGCCAGCAAGGTCGTCACTCCAGTTTCCTGCATCGCAACACCAAGACTCAGCATACCTGCGATAAGCATGATTGCACGCCATTCAATGGCTTCATAGGCTTCATCCATGGTGAGACATTTTGTGAGCACCATGAGGACAGCACCAGCCAGCGCGGCAATAAAAATGGGCAACCAACCAACAGCCACTGCCAACAATACGCCTAGTTCAATTCCAGCAGCGATCATGACCTTGTCTTTTTTATAAAGTGGCTGATCCAAACCACTGATGATAAGGTAATCATCCTCCTTCTGGAGCATTCCCAGATTTTGTCGTAAGCCGTAAACCATGAGAGCATCTCCAGGTTCCAGCACAAAATCCCTGAGATTGGTACGATAGGCTCTATCCCTTCGCCAGATCGCCAATACAGTCAGTCCAAATTTTTCTCGAAAATAGAGTTCACCAATCGTTTTTCCCGCTGCAGAATTACGAGGCGACAAGGTGATTTCTGCCACTCCCACCTCATCAGATTCCAGACGCTCCAGATCATTCTCAGATTGTTCCTCCAACTCCAGATTTTGTAAGCAATTGAGAATCTCAAGAATTTCAGGCTCTCCAATCACGATAAGAATATCGTTGGCTTCAAGTTCTTGGGTAGCCGGTGGCATAAAAATGACTTCTGAACCTCTTCTGATACCCAACACATTGATACCCAAGACACTCTTGAGATGACTACGTGCAATGCTGCGAGTTGCCAGTGCGGATTCATCCGGGATATGAATTCCTATGAGATGTCTATGTAGCTTGTATTTCAGAGCAATTTTCCGTGGCGTAACATACTTGAACTCGCTGACCTGCTTACTGGCTGCCATGGTATCCAGCTTATCTGTTTGACCAATGGCAATCAGTAAATCATCAGCGTTGAATCGATAATTTCTCAGGCGAGAGACCCGCACTTTGTTTTTTTGAATAACGGCAATGATATTTATCTCAAATGAATTGCGTGTTCCTGCTTCCTTAAACGTTTTTCCGATAAATTTGGAGTCAGGTGAAATTTTGAATTCTGCAAAGCGGAGAGCCTCGTTCAATTCATGCTCACCCACCAACCAACCATGTTTCAGGGTAAGTGTTTTCCAGTCATGGAGGGTACCGACCTGATCTCTTCTCCCGCCTACGAGCAGTTTATCTTCAGCTCGTAGTTGAGTATCAGGTCCTGGAGCCAGCAGGGTCTTCTCTCCCCTGAGAATAGCGAGTACATTAAACCCTAGCGCCGACCCTAGACGACTTTCGGCCAGATTTTTATCTTTTAAAGCTGAATCTGATGGGATGCTCATGGTCAGGAGGCGATCATTGAGCTCATACTGTCCATTTAAAGTATCAGCGATGGATGTAGAGCGTCCCAGGTCTCTATCTGGGAGCATATGCCTGCCCCACAGGACCACGTAGGTAATTCCAACCAACATGGCAATGATACCTACTGGTGTAAAATCGAATAAACCAAAGGGCTGAAGCCCTCCCATTTCCAAAGCATTGCTGATAAGAATGTTGGGAGCGGTTGCAATGAGCGTTGTTAGACCACCAAATAAAGAGGCGAATGCGAGGGGAATTAATAGTTTTGAAGGTGACCGGCCTGTCCTATGGGCAATTTCCATAACAACTGGAAGCATGAGTGCTGCCACCCCAATATTATTCATGACTCCCGACAACGCTCCAACAGTCACCATCATGATGACCAATAGCTTAATTTCACTGTCCCCGGAAAGCTTGAGTATCTGGCCGCCCAGGATTTGAGCCACGCCCGTTCTGACCAGTCCGGCGCTTAATACCAGCACTGAGGCGATGGTGATAATGGCCGTATTACTGAATCCTGCAATAGCATGGGAATGGGTGATAACCCCAAAGATGGATAAAATCAGTAACACGGACAGAGCCACGAGATCAACGCGAATCCACTCCGTGACAAAGAGAATTACGGCTCCACCGAGAACGGCGAGTACAAATATCATGGATATAGTCATCTAGTACCTGTCAGTTTGCGCGTCTTTACACTGATCTGCTAATCTACTATGAATATTTGAAAGGTAAGGGTAAATCGCTTGTAGCGCAAGGCTTCATCAATCTGGTATTGCAAACCGCCTGAGAACATTTTCTGCTCAATATTGTTATTAAATGATTGATAATTTCATGCAATATGCTTGCTAATGCTTATTAGTATGCTCTGCTAATAATTTTATCAGTCGTGACGAGGTGATCAACCTTTTGCAGGACAATAGAGGAGCTGATTGATTTGCTTGACAGTATTAAAACCAGGTGGACTTCAGAGTTTGGTTATCGTCATGTTCTGGTAGTGGCCTTTCCACTGATCCTGAGTACTGGATCCTGGTCAATTCAACAATTTGTAGATCGTATGTTTCTAAGTTGGCACTCAGAGGAAGCTTTGGCAGCGGCTGTTCCAGCGGGAATTCTTAATTTTGCGTTTATCTGCCTCTTTATTGGTACTGTTAGCTATGCAGGTACCTTCGTCTCACAATATGTAGGTGCAAAGGAGGAGCAAAAGGTAGGAGCGGTGCTCTGGCACAGTCTCTACCTCTCCCTTTTCGGAGCAACCATTCTCCTGATGGTGTCACCTTTCTCTAGTATGCTATTCAGTATTGTTGGGCATAGTGAAAAACTCCAAATTATGGAAAGTACCTATTTCAGAATTCTGTGCTTTGGTGGTCTGGGTCCAATTCTATCATCAGCATTTGCCGGATTCTTTACTGGACAAGGTCGAAATTGGCCTGTTATGTGGGTCAATGTATTTACAACGGTGATCAATTTAATTTTGGATTATCTCCTGATATTTGGGATTGGTATTTTTCCTGAGATGGGCATTGCTGGAGCTGCACTTGCCACTATCATCGCAGGATTTTCCTCCATAATTATGTACCTCTTGCTGATTTTCAGACCTCAAAATGAAATTCGATTCAAGATCTGGTCATCCAGATCCTGGGACACGTCCTTTATGAAGCGATTCCTCAAATATGGCTTACCCAGTGGTGGACACTATTTTCTGGAAATCATGGGTTTTACCGCCTTTATCCTCATTTTGGGTCGGATTGGACAGATGGAACTCGCTGCTACAAATATCGCCATAAATATTAATAGTCTGGCTTTTATGCCCATGTTTGGTCTGGGAATCGCGGTATCCATGATCGTAGGCCAGAATATTGGCGCTGGCGATCCGAAGACAGCCCAATTTGCGGCTAACTCGGCAATTCAACTGGGTATGGTCTACATGATTTTTTGTACCTTTCTTTATGTAGTTATTCCGCATGTCTTTATAGCTCCCTTTGATACAACTCCCGAAACGTTCAATGTTACCATCATATTGCTGCGTTTTGTGGCTGTCTATGCAGTGTTTGATGCTCTGAGTATCCTGTATTCTGCAGCTATCAAAGGTGCTGGCGATACCCATTTTGTCATGCGAGTAACGACGGTACTATCGATTTTTGTGCTGATTATCCCAACCTATATCGCAGTAGATATATTTGATTCTAGCCTTTACCTACCCTGGACCTTCTGTGCTCTTTTTATTATTGCCATGGGTCTCACTTTTCTAGGTAGGTTTTATGGTGGAAAGTGGAAAAACATGAGTGTCATTGAGACTCCGGGATTCCTCCCCTCTCAACACCCCGCCAATCCTATTGGACCTGAAGTTTAGGCTGAAGATTTAAAACACTCCTGGTGATTATGTATATGCGGTTCCTGAGCTTGTCGAAGGGCGGTTCCTGAGCTTACCTGCCAAGCCGTAGGAATTATTTCAACATCAGAATCTTCCAGTTTCTTACAATATTTCTGGATTCGAATTGTAGGATGTAAACACCACTCGACATACCCTGCCCTTCAATAGCATGACGGTGACTACCTGGTGTATAACTTCGCGATACTGGTTTTTGAACAAGTGAACCTCTTAAATCATATAGTGAAACCTTAACCCATGCCCGTTCTGGTAGGGTGAATTCAAAATAAGCGTAAGAGTTAAAAGGATTGGGATAAATATGATTGAACTGATATTGATCTGGTCTAGTGTTATTCTCAATATTCACCCAATACTCACCATCAACCTGGATGGCATTGAGCAGAGGACCTGCGTAGGCGTAGCCCTGGCCATAAATCAAAGCAGATCCGATAATATCCAAACTTCCATCGCTGATCTCAATTCCTGGGAGGTTAATACTAAAAACGCCAGTATTTCCAACCTGATTGAAGACATCTAACTCAGCCACAATGAGTGAATCTTCAACATACAATTGGAAAACACGATCACCAATTTCATCGTAAAAATGTTCAGCGAAATACAATTCGATATCGAATGTCCCTGGATTCAAGCGGACATGATATCTGGAATAGCGATTCAGCGATGTGGCCATTACGCTATCAAGATCAGTACCTGCAAGATCCGGATACCAGGTTGCAGTCTGATTACCTCCCCCCTCATGTCCATATTCCATGGATTCTGCCCACACCTGGTCCGCCAGAAAACCCTGAGCGCCTGGCCCACCACAATCAATATTGATTGGTAGGTCCAGGGGTGCTGGTATTTTGATAGGCACGCTTGTATTTTCCTGGGTATTTACCGGGTCGGCCAGATCCCTTATTCCAAACGCTTGCAGAACTGCAGAGCCTGTTAAACTCAGATTCTGGACCTTGAGACTCACCGTGCGGTGGTCTGGTTGGAGGGTAGCCGCAAGAATTGGTGATCCCGTGATGGTGAAAGTTGTCAAGGATTCAGCAGTTATTGAATCAAGTTCTTCGCTAAACTGAACCACGACAGAATCAGGATAATGCGCTCTGGCCCATAAGGCATGTGGTGGATGGATGTCAACCAGACCTTCTTCACCAGGTAAGGTCAGGCACAGAATCATTTGACCCTCATCATAGACAATGTTTGCAGCTACCAATAGTGCATTATTCCCATTCCAGGACCAACCATCACTCTTTTCCCACCTGATTGAATCATAATCATCAAAATCATCTAGCCAGACGGGCGTAAAATTCTGAGCACTACCGATGGTTCCGTTGCCAGGGGTATAAGCCGCATGTAAGTCGTCAAAGTAATTCGGACAAGATCGCTTAAAAAATAAGAGACACTTTCCGGGCCTCCAACATATTAAGCAAACACCTCATGGTGCTGCGATTTCATGTTAATACGCTTC
>JABIFX010000158.1 GCA_018650445.1 Fidelibacterota bacterium | reverse complement strand
AAACAAAAAACGCTTCAGATGAGGAAGCGTATTAACATGAAATCGCAGCACCATGAGGTGTTTGCTTAATATGTTGGAGGCCCGGAAAGTGTCTCTTATTTTTTAAGCGATCTTGTCCGAATTACTTTGACGACTTACATGTGAAATATGCTGCCACATTATGGATGTCTGCCCTGGCTCGAAAACATCCTGACGTGCGCTTTATCTCTATGAGTCCAGGCGCAACCAGTGGAACGCAGGTTATGAATGATCTACCGCCACTTCAAAAAATCATGTTTAAGTATATCGGTTTCCCCATCTTGATGCCACTATTGGGAATGTCACACAAACTTGAGAAGGGTGCAAAGCGCTATGTAAAAGCTATCAGTGATGAATCATTGGTCAGCGGAAAATTCTATGCAAGTTCTGACAATAAACTCACAGGTCCCGTCATCGACCAGGGGGCTATTTTCCCCGATATGATTAATGAGTCTTATCAGGATAATGCATATAGAGCGATACAGAGAGTTGCATCGTAGTAGCTTAATTAGAACTCTGGAGCCAATGGAAGTTCGAAAATTGAAGCCCCTGACCAAAATCAGGGGCTTGTCTTTTAGAATTTCAGAACTTTTTGAGATTATGCCCTTTTATGGCACTCCTTGTTTTCCTGCTTTTTTGCTGGTTATAGATTATCCCGAAATGCGGGTTTTCAGCTGAGGATGCGTATAAAGAGTATACTATACAATATTGTAACAATGATGATTAACTGAACAGATACTTGACTATTCGAGTCGAATCATTAAGTTTTCGGCATTCAAATAATCAACTGAGAGGGTTATCCATGTTACGCAAATCATTGAATAGTATTACACTTAGAATTCTGACCATTATTGTCCTTATTCAATTCACTATGGGTGCCGCTACCAAGGCGCCAGAAGTAGAATTGGATGATCTGGGTCGACCTTTATGGGAGACCGGAATGATCTGGGTGAAAGTGAAGTCTGATGTTCCCCTTGATCGAAGCCAAATGAGTATTCGCAATTTCAACGTTCCCTCATTGGATGCAAAATTGCAAAACTATGGCATCAATGATATTACTCGTACGTTCAGACCCATAGAACGCCCCAATCGTAAGGATCTTCCAGATCTAACTAGAATATTTACACTCCACCTTCCTCCAGGCATGCACGCCGATGCTTTGGTTCAAATATTAAATAAAGAATCCTCTGTTGAATATGCCGAACGGGTACCGGCCATGTATCAGGAAGCCGTTCCCAACGATGCCTTCTATACAACTGATTTATATCATCTTCCCCAGATAATGGCTGAGGAAGCCTGGGATATCCATAAAGGAGAAGATGGTATTGAAGAAGTAGTTATCGGAATTTCTGATACTGGCGTGGACTGGAAACATCCAGACTTGGGTGCAAACATTTATAACCGTCTGGGTGAGGACGCTGATGGTGATGGACAGACCATCCTCTGGGATGGTACCGAATGGGTCATGGATCCCGATGATCTCAATGGGATCGATGATGATAATAACGGATATATAGATGATCTCATCGGCTGGAATATTATGGCTGATGCAGAAAATAACGAAAATAATGATCCCATGGATCCACCTAATCGTGGTCATGGTACACATGTGTCCGGTTTGGCTGCTGGTGTAACCAATAACGAGACCGGAATTGCCTCCATCAGCTGGAATGTGAAAATTTTAGGTATTTCCCAGGGGTTTCTGGGTGATAATGGCAGTAGCATTTACCGTGCCTATGAAGGCCCTGTTTATCTGGCTGATAATGGCGCTGACATCATCAATACTAGTTGGGGTGGTGGTGGCTACTCCCAGGCTGGTGAAGAAGTCATCCGCTATGTTACCGGTGTAGGAGCAATTTTTGTATCCTCAGCTGGTAATGGTAACAATTTCAGCAATGACTATCCTTGCAGCTATCCTGGTGCCATCAGTGTGGCTTCTGTGGGGCGGAATGATATTAGAGCCTCATATTCGACCTACGGCTGGGCTGTGGATATCACTGCACCTGGCGGCGATTTCAATCCTGGTTTGACCAGTACATGGCCCACAGGCAGTGGCTATCATGCTGCATCTGGAACATCAATGGCAGCCCCCGTGGCTGCTGGTATGTTTGGCTTACTCAAATCCTACAAGCCAGACTGGACCAATGAGCAACTCATAAATCAAGTGATTGGTACCACAGATAACATTAATGGTCTCAATCGGGATTTTGCTGACTGGTTGGGGTCTGGACGTATCAATGCCCTCAGGGCACTCAGTGAAGAGAATGTCTCCCTACCAGATGAGCTTGAACTTGTTCTGCACGATGTAATTATTAGCAATCCATCAGCTCAAGAGGGCGTCATGAACCCGGGCGATAGTACTGATATAAGCTTTGTGCTGCGTAGTTTTACCCACGGTTTGACAGACTCGGCTGTGACCTTCATACTTGCATGTGATGACCCCGATATTATTATTTCCAATGCAAGTATTCTGGATACTATTTTTGCTGATGACTATTCCACAATAGGTGTTTTTAACGTAAGCATCCACGAGAATGCTAACACTGAAGCTACCCCATTGTGGTTGATTATAAATCCTCAGGCGGCAGGAGTGCTTACAGGCGACTCAATCCGACTCGATATGTTGGTTAACACAACTTCCCTGAGCGAAACATTCCTGGATTTGGATTTGACGTTTGGTGATATTCATACAAGTACAGTCACAATTAGTAACACAGCCTCAACTCCAGTCCCTATCAGTGCAGCTTCCTGGGGCGTAGATCCTTATTCAGTACTCTGGCATGTAGATAATTATAATGCGTATGATGGTACGTCCTGGTGGTGTGGAAATCCTGGCATTGGTGGCTACCCTGATGCCACTATTCAATACATGGATCTTCCCGAGTTAGATTTGAGCACTACCACCAATCCTCAATTGAGTTTCATGATAGATTGGAATATTGAAGTCCCAGGAGGAGAGGATCCACCCTATGATGGTTGGGATGGCGCCACTATCTGGATTTCAATTGATGGTGGAGAAGTTTTCGAATTTATCGAGCCGATAACTCCAGCATATACCTCTACTGCTCTTTACTCATGGGGTTGGTGGGATATGGGCATTGTTCCTGGATGGGCAGGCCACAGTGAGGGCTATGTTGAAGCACAATTTGACCTCAGCAACTACCTCTCAGAAGATGTGATTATACGATTCGGTTTTGCCTCTGATCCAGCCTCTTCTGATCTGGGTGTCTTTGTGGATGATATCCTGGTAAACGATGGAGAAACCGTACTGTTTGAGAACGCTGGTGTCTTTGGTGGCGGAATTACTCTTGATGGCTATCCGGTAAATACCATTGCTACCCCCTGGCTGGAATTCCCCAATGCTGATAATTCTATTCCAGGAAACGGCGACTTTGCGCTTGAGATTGTAACAAATACAACTGAATTACAACCAGGATTTCATAACACTACTGCATATGTTTTATACGAAACATTTATTCTGGGTGAGGTGGATGTCAGTTTGGCATTGAGCGCTCCTGAACACGATATATCTCTGGATCAGTTCGAAATCAGCAATGGTGATTTTGTCATTCTGCATGAGGATTCCGTCACAGTCCTCGTAGGAAACAAAGGATCCAACACTGAGTATGATTTTGATCTAACCCTAAATTTGACCAATTCTGATGGCGTGGTGTATACACATACTTTAACCGTTGATTCTCTACATGTAGGAGATTTCAATCATTACACTTTTCCACCATTTTTGCCGCTCAGGGGTGGAACAACGGGAATGGAAATTGTCGTAACCAATGTTACAGATGATTACAATGATTATAATAATTCACTATCAGATGAATTGGTGGTAGAGAATAAAATCGAAGCCTGGACCGAGGCAAACGAAGCCTGGGATATGGGTGGTTGGGGTGTCACAGAAGGTATAGTTGGAATCGGTGATATCTTTGCCGTCCATGTCGATAATGGTCAAATTCCATACAGTCCTAACCTGGACAATAAACTTGCCTATATCGCTCCAATTAATCTCACTCAGATAGAAAATCTGGCTCTTGTGTATTATACGGTAAGTCAGACCGAAGCGGGTGTTGACGTTATGACCCTGGAAATCAGTACGGATCAAGTGAATTGGGATGTGCTTCGCAGCCATAGTGGTGCATCTACAAACTGGGCTGAGCATGCTGTTGATTTATCAAGTTATGTAACAGCAGGAAACGAGGAATTATGGTTCCGCTTCCATTTCGTTTCAAACGAAAGTGGGGCTGGGATGGGTCTCTTCATTGATGATATTTCACTTTATACCCATGATTATCTCGGTGTGAATGGATCTATCAGTCTATTGCCACAGGAATTCGCACTCAATCAGAATTATCCCAACCCATTTAATCCCTCCACTACGATCAGTTATGCGTTGCCAGCTGAAACCAGTGTGCACATCCAGATTTTTGATGTTCGTGGACGCATGGTAAATACATTGGTGAATACACAACAAGCTGCTGGTTTTTATGATATTGATTGGCGAGCAACGGATCTCAAAGGGAATCCCCTGGGAACTGGAGTTTATCTCGCTCGAATTCAAGCAGGAGATTACTCTAAAGTGATCAAGATGCTCTACCTCAAGTAAGTTTTACTTACATTGCTACTCAAAAGCCCCTGACCTCAATAATCAGGGGCTTTTTATATCAATGAGTTAAAATATTTTCAAAATGGTGCCTTTTTTATAACCAGCCCCTGAAAAGACCCTTTCCGGCCAGATTATTTTAACTCATTTGGCGCAATATTTGCCATCTGTTAGCTACTGTCAATAAAGGGGGGATATTCATGCTCAAATTAAAATTGTACCTTATGCCAGTAGCTCTATTGGTGCTAAGTAGCTGTACCACCTCAAAAAATATCCAGACAGATTCACTAGAGTTTAAGATCAATCAAATCGAGAATGGACTGCTCCCGGCAGTACTCATCGCAGGGGAGCCTTCGTTCAATCTTGAGGAACGCATGAAGGACTATCAGGTTCCAGGTGTAAGTGTTGCTGTGATAAAGGATTATAAAATCCTTTGGAGTAAAGGTTACGGAGTTCTGGATGCAGAAACACAGCAACCCGTAACGGTCGAAACCATATTTAATGTTGGATCGCTCAGCAAGGGGGTTGCTTCAATTACTGCTTTGACATTGGTGGCTGATGGTAGTATGGATATGCATCTGGATGTAAACAAGCAATTGACTTCTTGGCAGTTGCCTGAAAATGATCTCACGAACGAAGCCACTGTCACACCTCTAATGCTGATGAACCATAGTGCAGGGGTGATGTTTAGCCCAGGTATCTCATATTTACCCGATAATCTTCCAACCCTGCTTCAGATATTAAATGGAGAATCGCCGGCGCGAGAAAAACCAACCATCGTTGACAAAGTACCTGGAACTATCTTTCAGTACTCAAATCCTGGATTCGGCATTCTTCAACAGGTATGCATAGATATTAGCGGGCAACCTTTCCACGCTTTGGCAGAGCAAAGAATCTTTAAACCGCTCGATATGCGAATGACTACTTTCGAACAGCCAGTTCCAGAAGAGTTGTTAAGCCTCGCCTCTGCAGGACATCTCGGTAATTCTAAGACACTACCCAATAAACGATATCTCTTTCCAAACATGGCAGCCGGTGGATTATGGTCTACTCCGAGTGACTATGCCAAGTATGTCATTGAGATCCAGAAAGCAGCCGGGAATAATTCGCCAGAGGTTCTCTCCTATGAATTAGCCCAGCAAATGATATCACCACATGCTGCCAGGAATTATGGCTTGGGAGTTTTCCTGAGGGATCTGGGAGGTGAACAACATTATTTCGGTCACATGGGAGATAATCGTGGTTTTTTCGCCGGATATATTGCTCATATGACCGATGGCTATGGGGCAATCGTGTTCACAAACTCCCAGAATGGTTCGGCTTTGATACGGGAGATCATGCGTAGCATTGCAACGGTATACTTGTGGGAAAACTATCTTCCCCCCACACATACGATAGTGCCACTGGATCAGAAGATGGCCAATCTTTACTCGGGACGTTATACCGATGGATTTGATGAGAGCTTCCAAATAAGCCTCGAGGGATCAGATCTATTTATTGACAAATTTGATAATGCCAGGCTTTATCCAGTTGAGGATAACCAGTTTGTGACCAAATTTAGAGATGGTCACCTCAAATTTATAATGGATTCAGAGAGTAAAGCTGTGACAGCCGAGTACTACTTTGCTGATAATCTTGGTCGATTTATACGGGATGCCCGCGTTTATCGTAAAATGAAGCCTGATGAAAAGTTACCTTCAGAGTTAATGAAAGAGGGCAGTATTGAGCTAGCCGTCAGGCTGTACCGAAACATTTGGGCGACAACTCCCCAAAACTTTTCCATCTCAGAAGATCGACTGAATAGACTCGGATATTCGTATTTAGGTCAGCAGCTCTTTGAGAGTGCCGTGGCAGTCTTTCAATTAAATGTTGAATTTTATCCGGCATCGGCAAATTGCTATGACAGTCTCGCTGAAGCATACATGAAGAGTGGGCAGAATGAATTGGCTATTACATACTACAAAAAAGTACTGGAGCTAGACCCAGCTTCTTCAAATGCTATCCTGATGCTAAAGCAATTAGGGGTGACCTACTGATAGCACGGGATTTAAAAAAAAACAGTGGTTGGCCTCGTCAGGATGGTCGCTACAGGAACCTAGCAAATGGGGCTATTGACCTGCCCTTGAGCACCTGACATCACTTGGTTTCTATTATTAGATTTGAAAGCGGTAGGAAATTTATAGAGCTTGCGTTCCCATTTACTGTTGAGCGAGAGGTGCTTCCGTCATTCTGAGCTGAGTTTTACTCTCATTGTGAACAGTTTATACAAGGAGAAAGAGCCCCAGACAAACTCCAGGATGATGAAGGGAGTATTACCAAGAACAAAAGCATAGTAAGTCAATATGTATGCACCTAGCAAATTAAAAACGTGGTATGATGCAGAATCATTTGCAAAATAATTAATTTGATTAAGCAGGAAAGCGGAGAGCAATAAAATCATTCCTGAAAACCCAAACAGATCCAACAAACTCATAGCGCTTACCCTTCTATATTGTTGATCACACATGCAAAAACGACTCGACACAATATGGACAATATACCATCCAAGCGAACAAGAAAATTTTGGCGTGTATTCACGAATTCTAATTTTAATATTTTGTAGTTTAGGTTTGAGGCAATGAAGTGATTTTTTATATTACATTTTAAAGGAGGCTTGAGGAAAGCATGGTCAAGATCTCATTTGATCAACATTTTGGTATACCCTATTCAACATTTATTTATGATGCCATTGTTGTAGGTAATCGGAGGGCTAGCAGATCAATAATGAGCAATATTAATTATTCTATCCTCTGTACAGAGTGTTTTAATCATGAATAAAAACTATAAATGAAAGCTATTTAATCATATATTCTGGCCATAATGTACAATTATAATGTGTTAAACTATTCAGGAGCAGATCGAAGAAAATATTTCTTCCAGTTTTCCATTGTTTGGCAAAATCACTTTAATTCTGAACAGATCCTTGAGAATTGTTCAGAGATCCACTCGTCGCTGGCTACATTTAAATTCTCCCTTTGCTCTAATCAAGCTTCAAATCAAGAATTCCTGATACCGGTGCAATAGTGAGGGAGCAGAGCAATTATATGAAGCCGGATTCAGGGAAAAATTTATTTCACAGGCAGGAATTCTCCATTCACAAAGCAGTGCTTGACCAATCTGCTGAAGGCTTTTCCCTCTTGGATTCGACTGGTCAATATGTAGGTGTGAATCAAGCATTCTGTACGTTAACTGGTTATTCTGAGTCCGAACTACTTTCAATGAATATTATCGATTTGGTCCCGTCTGTTAACCGACTCAAATTATTCCCCAAGCTGTTTGAAGAACATAATGGTGAACAGCGAATTCAAATTCTCAAAAAGGGCGGTGAACTGTTACAAACCCTTGTAAAGGGGAGCTCCATTACTTGTAATGATCAGACCTTTTTTATGGGTATTGTGAGTATTGAGGCTGATGATAATTTCAAGAATAGTGATGAGAGATATCGGATTTATTTTGAGTCAGCACCGGATCCTATTGTGATCCATAATGGCGAGGAAATTCTTGATCTCAATCTCGCCGCTCTATCAGCTCTATCCTTCACCGATAAAAAGGAATTGATTGGGCAGGATCCGTTCGCTTTTCTGTATCCCGATGACAGGAAACTCGCCAAACAGCGATTAAAACAGGTCCTGAAGGATGGTATAATTCCCCAACCTGCTGAATTCCGCATGATATTGAAGACTCAAGAAGTACGAACAGTCGTTGCCACACCAATACCCATTGAATTCGATGGGCAGCAAGCGATTATGGTTAATTATCATGATATCACAGATCGAATAGCAACGAAAGAGGCCTTGCTCAGCACTAGGAAATTTGCTGAAAATCTCATGGAGACAGCCAATACCATAGTCGTGGCTTTGGATTCCAAAGCGAGAGTAATCACTTATAACAAATTTGCTGAAGAATTAACCGGTTACAATAAAGCCGAGGTGATGGGTAAAAACTGGTTCGAACTTTTTATCCCCGAGCGTGACAGGGCTACCATTCCATTGGTCTTTGCAGATGTTCTTCGACAAATGCCAGAATCGTCCCAGAATGAGAATCACATTCGCCTTAAAGGAGGGGGTGAGCGTTTAATCAGTTGGAGCAATAACGTGATGCTTTCCGGGTCTGGAGAGCCACAAGGGGTTCTGAGCATTGGCATGGATATCACCAAGAGGAAACAGGCTGAAGAAGCTCTAAAAATGAGCGAGGAACACTATCGCAGCGTTGTCCAGGATCAAACTGAATATATTATGCGCTACCTTCCTGACGGCTCAATCACGTTTGTCAATGATAGCTATTGTCGCGCATTTAATACCACCTCGGAACGGACAATTGGCACAAATATTACCCGGGGAAAATTTGATACAGGTGTAGAGAGGGTTTCCAGGAAAATCGAACGGCTTAGCCTGGAAAATCCCATCATCACGGATGAACATATTTCAATCACTCCGTCCGGAGAGAAGGTTTGGCATATATGGGTGGACAGAGGCATTTTCGATGAAAACGGCATCCTCAAGGAAATACAGGCGGTAGGTCGGGATATCACTTCACGGAAGCAGATGGAGGAATCACTCCATGCAAGTTCAACTCAACTTCAAGAAGCACAACGACTGGCTAGAATGGGACCATATTCACTGGATATGACAACCAAAGTGTGGGTCAGTTCACCGGTTTTGTCAGATATTTTGGGCATTGATGATAATTATACGTTCGATATTCAGAGTTGGTTGAATCTGATTCACCCTGAAGATCTGGATTGTAAGTCGTCAAAGTAATTCGGACAAGATCGCTTAAAAAATAAGAGACACTTTCCGGGCCTCCAACATATTAAGCAAACACCTCATGGTGCTGCGATTTCATGTTAATACGCTTCCTCATCTGAAGCGTTTTTTGTTT
>JABIFX010000033.1 GCA_018650445.1 Fidelibacterota bacterium | reverse complement strand
GTGGAAAAAAACGGAAACGGCGTAAGATCGCAACACATAAACGCAAGAAGCGTTTACGCTCCAACCGTCAAAAGAAAAAGATCCGTTAGGACTTTCTTAAAATTTTATATAGAGGGTGATGGAACTTGTTCCGTCACCCTCTATTTGTTCTAAAAATCCTATGGCTCAATCACCCGAGCTCAACACAACATTATCAGTTTCCCAGATTACGGGTCATATCCAGCATACCCTGGAAAAGGGGTTCGCATCGGTATGGGTGAAGGGAGAAATTTCAAACCTGACCCGGCATAGTTCTGGTCATTGGTATTTTAGTTTGAAGGACAGTGGTGCTCAGTTGGGTAGTGTCATGTTTAGACGTCAGAATGAGGGTGTCAGATTTGAGCCTACTCATGGGATGGAAATCACGGCCCATGGTAGAATATCAGTCTATCCTCCACAGGGGAGATACCAGTTGATCGTGGATCAAATGTTACCTGCCGGTCAAGGTGACCTCCACCTCGCTTTTGAAAACCTGAAGAAAAAACTTCATGCAGAAGGTCTTTTTGACCCTTCCCTTAAACAAAAACTACCAGCGTACCCGGCTAAAATAGGTATTGTGACTTCGCCGACTGGCGCAGCCATTAGGGATATGATAAATATCCTTAGTCGTCGATTTCCTCTGGCGGAGCTTATTCTTCTCCCCGTCAAGGTCCAGGGTGAAGGGGCAGCCACAGAAATTGCCGATGCGATTGGAACATTTAATAGCATGGATGAGTGCCAGGTTCTACTTGTAGGTCGTGGCGGTGGCTCTCTGGAAGATTTATGGGCTTTCAATGAAGAAAGTGTGGCACGAGCCATAGCGCATTCAAAAATACCTGTAGTCAGTGCAGTTGGACACGAGACCGACACCACTATTTCTGATTTTGTTGCAGATCATCGTGCACCAACTCCATCTGCTGCTGCCGAGCTTGTTGTACCCGATCAGATTGAACTTATCAGGTGGTTTAATCAGGTTGAGCAATCTCTGCAATCCAACATGCGAAGCAGAATTGAAAAATATGGACAGCGTCTGGATTCCATCTCAAGATCCTATGCTCTTAAAAGACCTGAATTGATGATTGAACAGTCTTTTCAGAAACTGGATCACCTGGAGGATCTTTCACTTCGAGCAACCCGAGATAAAATTTCTAAACTTGCTGCCCGAATGGACAATCTTTCGGTTTCGATTGAAGCATTAAATCCGCTTCGTATCCTTGAGAAGGGGTATTCTGTTCTCAGCGGTGCCCAGGGGGATTTGATCCGCTCAATTGAGCAAGTATCTGATGGCACAGAAGTCCATATGCGTCTCCGGGATGGAGAAATCAGCTCAATTGCCAGCGAAGTAAAAAAAAGAAAAATAAAGTGACCTTAAGCAGAGGGAGTTTCTAAATTTAATTATGAGTGAAAAAGACAAATCATTTGAAGAGCTCATGGAAGAACTTGAGACTCTGGTTTCCAAGCTGGAGGGTGAAGATCTCAAGCTAGATGATGCTATCAAGCAAAACGAACGTGCTTTGAAATTGATCCACCTCTGTCGTGATAGATTAGATTCAGCCAGGCAGAAGATTGACAAGCTGGTTCATACAGCAGACGGTGGTTTCGAAAAGCAAGCAATGGACTAAGGCTTTACCCGGGGATAAAATGAAATTTGCTATTTGGGGTTTTCAAAGCGACGCAGAAATAAAATCGTATGTCGATGAGATTCTCGGCAAACTACTTGATGAAGGGCATGAACTGTTCATGTTGGATAGTTTTGCCCAACAGATAGAATGCGATAATCTTGAAGTAAACATCATCACTGAAAATGATATTCCCCGGGATACGGATTTCATCATATCTATTGGTGGAGACGGGACGCTGCTTTCGTCTGCACAGGCTGTCATGCGCACACCCATACCCATACTGGGGATAAACCTGGGAAGTCTGGGTTTCCTGACCACCCTGGAACGGGATTGGCATTCTGGACTTGACGATATCTTGAGGGGCCATTATCGTATCGAAGAACGCATGGTTCTGAATTGCCGTCTGGAATTTGAGGATGGTACAGAGGAAACGCTTTGGGCTTTAAATGATGTAGTCATTGAAAGAGCCGATGTGTTCAACTTGTTGGCGACTGAAGTTCGAGTGGGGGAGGAATTGCTCAATCGATATCTCTCTGACGGTCTCATTCTTTCCACACCGACGGGTTCAACCGCTTATGCTCTGTCCGCTGGCGGTCCCATTATTGATCCCAGCCTGGAAGCGATCTCAATTACTCCCATATCACCGCATACCTTATCTGTTCGCCCAGTGGTCTTAACAGGTGAAAAAAGTATCTATGTTATTTTAAGTAATCCTGAGGGTCTAGCCCATTTGCATATTGATGGCAAAAATACCAGGCATATCGATGGCAGCCTTCGCATTCGAATTCGTCCTAGTTCATACAGAATTCAGTTGGTGGTGACACCGGATAATACGTTTTACGAGAAATTACGAAAGAAACTTAACTGGGGACAGCGCTCCAACTGATAAACCGTTTATTTGATCTGACGGTGCACCCGATAAATACAATCGTTCATCACCACGGGAATATCCGCATCTCTTACTAGCTTCGCGGCATCTTCGTTGTAAACGTTGTCTTGCATCCATACCAATTTTAGGGCAGATTTCTTTAAAGAACTTTCCACAATAGGTATGACCTGATCAGATCTTCTGAAAATGTTCACAATATCAATTTGCGATTCAATACTCTCAACATCGGGATAGCATCTCAATCCGAACAATTCATCGTGACCCGGATTGACCGGTATTACTGTATATCCCTCAGACATTAAATATTTGCTGATCCAGTGGCTGGGTCGGTCGGGATTGGGGGATGCTCCTACTACTGCAATTGTCTTACTCTCTAAAAGAATTTGATGTGGATCAGTCATCAGTTCTGCACAAACATGTTTTTTAAAACATAACCTGCAACATCTGGATTTTCCTTTAGACGTCTGCTTGAATAGGCGTACCACTCGCTCCCAAAGGGGACATAGATCCGGACGCGGTGACCCAAACTGATCAACGCTTCCAGTCTTTTCATAATGGGGACACCCAGGAGTGCCTGGAATTCGTATTGGTCTGGTGAGATTTTCAGTTCGTCAATGATTTTGAGTGATTCGTCAAGTAAAAAGGGATCGTGGCTGGCAATACCAACATAGGCACCCTTAACAAGCATTTCTCTCACCAGCTTGAGATAATTCTGGCGGACTTCATCGGCATCCTGATAAGCAATCTGTGGGGATTCCTTATAGATACCCTTACAGATTCTTAAATTTCCAGTTGTGGCGGCAATCTTTTTTACATCATCCAAACTGCGGTGCATATAGGCTTGAATCACTGTTCCCAATTGAGGGTAACTGGTTCTCAACCGATCATACATATCAAGGGTTTGATCAGTATAGGGAGAATCTTCCATATCAATACGGATAAACACGCCAGCCTCATGCGCCTTCTGTACAATAGCTGTGATATATTCATTGGCCAGGTCTTGAGACAAACCCAGACCCATGGCAGTAGGTTTTAGTGAAATGTTTTTGGCAATGTTGTTGTTGGCGACTTCTGTGATCAGCTCGAGATAGGAATCTCGGGCTGCCCTGGCCTGTTCATTTGAAGTAACAGATTCTCCCAGAATATCTACAGTGGTCAAGAATCCCTGTTCTTTCAGTTTCTGGCAGGTGACCATGGCGGATGCAGCATCCTCACCGGCGATGTAGCGTTTTGAGATCATTTTAACTATAAATCTGGGAGCCAGGGGCATCAGGGCGACGATCAGTTTATTGAACACATCTCCTCCGTGAAAATTTTAATCTGCTTCAGTCAATTTGCTCAGCGTAATGGACGCTGATAGTACTCGAAGACTTTGCCAGTATCGTGCCAATTGGGGTATTTTTGGAGGACTCGTGTATGTAAGGAAAATTGGCTGGAAATCCCCTCGCGGACATGTCCTGAAACGTATTGGTACCCACGTTTTTTTAGCCAATTCAAATATACTTTTTTTAACATCTTTGCATAGCCCTGACCTTGATGCTTCTCATCAAAAATAAAGGCATAGGTATAGATGGTTTCGTGATCTCCCAATGTGGGATCCAGAGAGGCCCACTGTTCATCACTAAAATTTTCCAGAGGAACTCCAACCAGGAAACCGATAATTTCATCTCGCAATACACCAACGAAGGGTAGCGTATGTGGGTGATTGAAGTATTTCCAAACTGTCTTTTTAGTAAAAGCGGTTGCTGTGCCAAAGGGCTTAATCAGACCTTGAGAAATCTTAATAATTTGATCTGCATCCTTGGCAGACAAAGCCAGGATAAGTTTTATCTGAAAATTCAGGGTTGCCGCGATGAGGGCGACCTCTGATCGACTGGGTGTTTTAGTAGGTGGTTTGAAAAATTCCAATTGTGACATGGGCTTAAGTTTAAAAGTGTGCTCCACTCCTTGCCAACTGTTTTTAAGAATATAAGAATTTAGAGCGGATGTGAAAGAGGGGGTAATTGGTTTGGGAATTTTTCTAAGGTAGTTTTTAGTTGAATTGGCTCAGTGTCATCCTAATTTGAAAATCATGGGTTCTCTACTAATAATACAAAGGATCGACGCCACTAAATGCTGAAATTGTTCATGTTAGGAAGTGGCAGTGGTGGCAACGCCTGTGTCGTTCAAAATGAAAATACCATGATCCTTATTGATGCAGGCTTCAGCGGTGCTGAAATCCGTAGACGCATGCAGCTTGTAGGTCTTGAACCTGACGATCTGGAAGCCTGCTTAATTACTCATGAGCATGGCGATCATATAAAAGGAGCCAGTATTTTTTCAAGACGTCACAAGGTCCCTTTACTCATGCACCCCGCCACCAAACGCGCAGGTCATCGGAAATTCAGTGGCAATGAGAGAATGCGTCATTTTGAAATGAAAGAAGTTATGGAGTTGGGTTCACTCACAGTGACAAGTGTCCCCACTCTGCATGATTCAGCCAGCTCAACAGGTTTTCTTGTTGAGAGTGGTGGTGTCAGCCTGGGATATCTCACCGATCTTGGTGCAGTGACAGAGGATAATTTCCTGGCTATGCGTAAAGCGGATTTTCTGGTCATGGAAGCCAATCATGATCGCGATATGCTTTGGAATGGACCTTACCCTCCTCATCTGAAAGCAAGAGTGGATAGCAGGGTAGGCCATCTGAGCAACCAGGACAGTGCTGAGTTTATTGCACTTCTGGCTGAATTAGGTAATCTGAATGGAGTTATGTTAGCTCATCTGAGCGAAAAAAATAATGATCCAGACCTGGCAATGTCTGTGGTTGCACAGAGACAAGAGCGGGATCTGGGGATTATCCTGGCTCGCCAGGATCAACCATTAAAACCAATTGAAGTGGAGAAAAAATGAAAAAAATAACAACAACTAAAATTCTGTTAGTCATACTGGCACTTGCAGTAATCATTGGATGTAGTAGGGAAGCCAAAGCTCCCGTAGATGAATACATCAAAATGGAAACCTCCCTGGGAACCATCATCATTGATCTTTATGAGGCAGAAGCACCGCTTCATGCAGCAAATTACAAAAAGTTAGCTGAAGAAGGTTCACTGGAAGGCATATATTTTCATAGGGTGATTTCAGGTTTTGTAGTTCAGGGCGGTGATCCACTTACTCGTGATAATCAAGATAAAGCTGATGATGGTACTGGTGGTATTGGTGAAAGGATTCCGGCTGAAATTGGACAACCTCACTTAAGGGGAACGCTTGGAGCAGCCAGAACTGGACAGAATAACCCTGAGAAATTATCCAGCGGTAGCCAGTTTTACTTTTGCTTAGCTCGTCTATCACAACTCGATGGCAATTATACGGTATTTGGAAATGTCGTAGAGGGTATGGATGTTGTGGATGAAATCGCCACACTGGAGCGCGATCGAAACGACAATCCACTTCAAGCTGTAACCATATTGAAAACCAGCATGGTTTCATCGGAAGGTTACCAGAATTAGCATATGAGCCGTCCCAGTTTTGGTCTGGCTTTAGGTGGTGGGGGAGCCCGAGGGTTTGCCCATATTGGCGTTTTACAACGCCTTGAGGAAATCGGGATTCGACCTGATTACATAACCGGATCCAGCATGGGTGCTTTGGTGGCGGCTGCCTATATCAAAACAGGAAGTGCAGCAGCCACATGGACTGAACTCGATGAGATGATCAGAAGTGAACCTTTCCGTAAACTGGGTATGCATCTGATCAATGTGAAGGGCCGGGGTGGAGAATCCTTCTGGCATCAGGTGTCCTCAGCCATTCAAGATAGAATTGTTATCAATCTGGCTCACTCAAAGCCTGGATTGGTGCGTCCCGATCGTGTGGAAGATGCTATCAAGTATGCAATTACCGAAGATTCATGGTTTGATTCTGGAACCAGATTGGGCATTGTCTCGACCGATTTGTACTCGGGAGAAGATGTATATTTTACTGAGGGTCCCTTATTACCAGCAGTGATGGCTTCGATAGCAATTCCTGGCTTTTTACCACCCGTATATCACGAAGGTAAAACACTGGTCGATGGTGGGGTCTCACAACAGGTGCCTATCCGTATGGCTCGTGAGATGGGTGCAGATTTTGTCATGGCGGTGGATGTGGGGCAGGACATCAATCCTATTACAGACATGGACAATGCCATGGCTATTATGAGCCAAAGTGAGAATATTCGCTCCTGTCATTATCGCGACATGTTGAATCGAGAAGCTGATGTACTTTTGCTCCCAGAAATGCCAGGTGTGCATTGGTCGGCATATGATCAACGGGAGGCTTTTGTGGATCTTGGAATCGCAGCTTTTGATGAGCGACGTGTAACCTTTGAGAAAGCCTGGTATCAAAGAAGACATCCTATGTGGGGATGGATAAAAAATCTCTTTAGTTAAGGGATCAACTCAAACGAGTAAGGATTAGACATCATCATGCGCCAATCATTCAAACTATTTTTGCCTGCCATATTGGTTCTTTTTTCAATGAACCTGTGGGGACAGCAGGCACCTGGGGAAATTTTAACTGCCGAATTTGTCTCTAGTCAGAGTGCAGCGCTGGCAGGAGAGACACTTGATGTAGCCTTAGTCGTGGATATTCACCATCCCTGGCATGTTTATGCACCTATAGGCAATGACGAGTTCACCATTCCGGTATCGCCCTCAATTATTTCTGAGGAAAAACCCTATAGTGTGGGAGAGTGGATCTACCCCAAAGCTGAAATGATTTCAGTCGCCGGTGTTGAGGAACCTGCTGCGGTTTACGGTGGTCGTATCATCTTACGCACTTCCCTGGAGCTTACTGAGAATATTTCAGGACCGCTTCAGATTGAGGGTGAGGTTTATTATCAAGCCTGTGATGATGCTCAATGTCTGATTCCCACGGCTGTAAATTTCTCATATATGTTGCCAGTGGTGGATGAAGCAAGTCAACGCATGGCAACCCATGTCGAGCATTTTCCAAAATTAGTTCCACAAACTGAAATGCCCATGGATGAACAAGCTGAAGACGATGAAATCTCAGGTTTGGTTGCTGACTATGGCATATTTCTAACATTTTTTATCATTTTCTTTGGTGGACTGGCTTTGAATTTGACACCTTGCGTATATCCATTAATTCCCATCACGATCAGTTTCTTTGGAGGGCAGGATACCAGTAAAGGGCGTACTTTCTGGATGGCTCTGGCCTATGTGTTGGGTATAGCAGTGACTTACTCTATTCTTGGAGTGGTGGCTGCACTGGGTGGTGGCTTGTTTGGAGCATTGCTTACCAACCCTGTCGTTTTGATTGGAATTGCTGCCATTTTGGTCGGATTATCGCTCTCCATGTTTGGTGTTTATGAATTTAGACTACCTACTGGATTGATGACTGCCGCCAGTCAATCCAAAGCCGGTATCTTTGGGTCATTTTTTATGGGTTTAACGCTGGGGATTGTTGCAGCTCCCTGCGTTGGTCCATTCGTAATTGGCCTTCTCACCTATGTGGCTGCTCAACAGAGTGTGATTCTCGGCTTTAGCATGTTTTTTACATTAGCCATGGGACTTGGCCTGCCATATCTTTTTCTCGCCATGTATTCCAGCAAACTATCATCACTGCCTCGTTCAGGAACCTGGATGATCGGAGTGAGAGTCATCTTTGGGCTGGTTCTTATCGCAATGGCTATTTATTTCATCATGCCACTGCTGGGTGGATATGGGAATCTTGTCATGTCTATTTTTCTGATCGGCTCAGGTGTCTATCTGATTATGTTTGACAATAGTGCTGAAGGAAATCTTGGTTTCAATCGGATCAAACAAGCTATCGCTATCATTCTTATTATCATTGGTACCTGGATGGGTATCCCTGAACCAGAACATGGTGGCGAAGCTATAGCCTGGGAGCATCCGACCAGTCAAATGGAGTTAGAGGCACTATTAACTTCAGATTCTCCAATTATGATTGATGTTTATGCGGATTGGTGCATTCCCTGTAAGGAAATGGATAAACTCACCTTTCCTGATGGGGAAATAGTCAAATTATCAAAGAAATTCACCGCAATTAAGATTGATATGACAAAAGACTCCGGTGATTTTGAGAAATATTTTCAACAGGAATATTCCATCAAAGGAGTCCCCTCTTACATCTTTATGAATAATGGACATGAGCTCACCTCGTTGCGTTCAACAGGATATGAAAATGTTGCAGATTTTCTAAAACGGATGCAGGGCGCTCTTTAAGAGAGTAGCTTCTATTTTTTGTCTTCGTCCGCATGGCAAATATGTGACTGAAGCAATTACATATTGACCTCCTATCTATCAAGTCTACATTATAACCAAGACCTGAGGTGGAAATGCGCGAGTCGCAACGCTACATAATATTTCTAATAATTACACTACTTTGTGGAGTATCGGCCTATGGCCAGGATGAAGATGAGACCCAGCTTTATTGGGTATTTTTTCAGGACAAAGAAGTGACCGATCAGGCTACTTTTAACGCTACAGAGCATGAATTTCCCCACCTATCTCAGCGAGCCCTGGATCGACGGGCTGTACGTGGCACTATCACAGGTCCTACCTATCGGGATCTTCCTGTTGCTGCTATTTATGTTGATGAGATTTTGGGAGCAGGTGTAAAAGTTCGCACTGAAAGCAGATGGTTGAACGCGGTCTCAATTGAGGCACATCCAGACTATATCGCACAACTCGATGGTAATGCTATCGTTAAAAAGACTAAACGTATCCATAAGATCAGCAAGAGAGTTATAAAACGTAACACTCGAGATGATGAAATCTATCTCACAGATGCTGACTACGGTTCGAGTTATAATCAAAATGAGCAGATAAATGCGGTAGCCGCCCATGAGCTTGGGTATACAGGTACCAATATCTGGCTGTTGATGCTGGACACTGGATTTTATACCGATCATTTGGCCTTCCAACAGGAACGTATTGTAGCTGAATATGATTTTATTCAAGGGGACTCAATCACCTCAAATCAGGTCGGGGACCCTCCAGACCAGCATGATCATGGGACAGCCACTGCCTCGGCTGCAGGTGGATTTATAGATGGTGCACTTCGGGGAACCGCCTATGAGTGCAAATTGCTTCTCGCAAAAACTGAAATGGTCAATGAGGAAATCGAAGCTGAAGAAGATTTATTCGTAGCAGCTCTCGAATGGGGTGAAGCCTTGGGAGCTGATATCGCTTCCAGCTCACTTGGATATCTCGATTGGTATACCTATGAGGAAGATCTAGACGGCGAAACAGCCATTACTACCCTAGGGGTTGATTATGCAGTAAGTCTGGGAATGGTCTGTGTGACTGCCGCTGGAAATGAAGGTGATCATGATTGGTACCACATCATTGCTCCCGCTGATGCAGACTCTGTCATTTCTGTGGGTGCCGTTGATGCATCTAATGTGACACCTAGTTTTAGCTCTCATGGTCCAACCGCAGATGGTCGCATCAAACCTGAAGTTTTAGCCCGAGGCGTTGCCACATTTCTGGCAGGCACAGACAGCACCCTCGATTTTCTTTCTGGCTCAGGGACAAGTTTTGCGACACCGCTTGTTGCTGGAGCTTGCGCTCTCATCCTTGAAGCACATCCCAATTGGACGCCCATGATGGTTAGAGAAGCTCTTATGATGACCGCTGATGGGAATACCACGCCGGATAACACTCGCGGGTTTGGACTCATCGATGTGGTAGCAGCTATAGACTATGATTTTGGTATTGTTGCCGGCGATGTGAGCGGGGATGACGAACTCAATATTAGTGATGCTGTGCTGCTCTTAGAATGGGTTCTTGCTGACACAGAGATTTCTGAGGTTGAATTTGATATGGCAGACATTAATGATGATCTGCAGATTGATATTCTGGATATTGTGGTTCTTGTGGAGTGGATTCTCACTCTTTAAGAAATCACTGACTTGATTTAAAGCCCCCTGGTGGGGCTTTTTTTATTGCAGTTAGGAATGAAAGCGCTAAAATGAGCCAAATGGAACAACCTGAAAAACCCAAGATATTACCATTTATAATTGATGGCCCGCCCTGGGAGAAGAAACATGAGTTAGGTTTCTTCGTAGCCTTTATTGAGACGATCAAGGCCTTCCTGTTAAGACCAGCGGCTACCTTTAGTGTCATGAGAAGGAACGCCGGGATTAGTGATGCCCTGGTTTACACGGTGGCCATACAAGTATTTACCTTTTTGTGGGCGTTCACAATTGCTGAGCCTGATCCTGAAATGTTTTTGCCGCAGAATCCAGAGCTCCGGGATATGCTTGACCTGCCAGAGAATATTTCTCAGATCATGATACTGGCTTATCCGATTTCCGTCATTCTACTCCAGTTTATTTCAGCCTTTGGAGTTCACCTCTCTCTGAAATGGCGCGGTCTGCAAACCTATGATTTCACACTCATCTTTAGAATCTTTGCCTATGCGAGTGGGACTGCATCCTTATTGATCCTACTTCCGATCATAGGAGGGATGTTCTCGTTTGGGATGACGATCTATCTAGGATATATGGGATTAAGAACCATTTACGCCATGGATGCAGGATCTTTTATGATTACTGCAATCATGGCTCTTTTCCTGACACTGGGATTGTACCTTCTCTCAGTATTAGGGATTACGATTTTCATCCTGATTGTGTCAATCATTATCTAACCCTTTCGTGCCTTCGGTGAGATTTCTTCTTAACCCATTTCGAGTTCAAGAGTCTAAGTGTAATAGAAACTTCTCTGGAGCTGGGGAACTTACTTATCACAATACCGTTCCAGAGTAGGAAGAAAGGGGTACACCATGTTGACATTTCTAACTCTGAAAGCTAACTTCCCTCCACTTATGCAGCTAAAAAAAATAATCATGGTATTTTTACTAATTGTGGTCCTTCAGTCCTGCTATACCATGCTGTACCCGCCACAGACACTCCCACAGACGATGACGACAGTTGTCTCTGAGCCTGCCATGGTGAGTACCATCGGAGGGTCCGGAATGTATGGCTGGGATCCCTATTGGGAGCCCGCCCTGCCATTTACCAGTTATCATACTGGATATGGTGCTTCCTACTACAGCCCCTACAATTATTACGACTATCACCACCCACATTATGCACCTGTCTATGTGGTTAGCGAAACGAGAGATCCTGCACCAGCCAGGGGTTTTGACCGGGATGAAAAGCAGGGTGGATCCAGAGTTCGAGAAAGGAACAATTCTTCCTCACCCGCCAGTTCTGGTAATAAGGGGAACACGGGAAGTATTGGGGGCGGTATGTCCTCTGCTGCTTCACCGATTATAAATCCCACAATTAGCGACCCTGTTGTCATCCGTGCCCCAATAATTAAAAAGTCCAGGAATGATGACGCCAAACCGATAATTAAAAATGTTAAACCAGTAAAGGTGAATAAGCCCAAACCGGTTAAAACCAGCAAACCTCAGGCTGTTAAGAAACAAAAAAAATCAGAAAAATCGGATCCACCACCACCCAAAAAACGCACTAGAACCCGGAATTAGCTCAGAATGAAAAACAGAATTATATTTTTCACCATTCTCTTATGGGGAGTGAGTTTATTCTCTCAAAACTATCTTGACGTCATCAGACCGTTCAGGGGAATGAGAGGCATATCTGGATCTGAAAGTGGTGTCATCCCAGCTTCCATGGGAGCCAGCAATGCCCTGTTGGGTAATCCTGCTCTACTAAGTTACAATAAGCGCGCTTTCTTCTCAGCTGACTTGAGTTATGATCAAATTGCAAGCAAAAGTGTATTTAATTCCACAGTCTGGGAGAACCTCCAGGATCATCAATTACGATTTAATAGCCTGACTTACATCAAACCGGTCCAGGTATATCGAGGTGCCTGGGTCTGGGGAGTAAATCTGCAAAGGGTAAATTCCTTTAACAGTATCAGCCAGTTTAACGATTTTGACCCTGATGGAGATTATTACTATAAATATCTTTTCCAGGAAAGTGGGGATTTGTATGCCTTGACTGCAGGAACTTCTGTACTGGTTACCATGAACACATCTTTGGGCTATGCTGTAAGTTATCTCACTGGGAAGAATTCATTTAGCAAATTGTACGAAGAGACTGATCCTCACGATATTTATAACTTTGATAGATTTATTGATAGTCTGCAATTCAGCCCAAGCTACTCAGGCTTTGGTGCTCGAGTAGGTCTCCTGAGTGAAGTTTCTGAGAATCTTAATTTTGGGATCTCCATCGAACTGCCCTCCCGCATAGCAGTTGACGAATCTGCAAGTCGTGATTCCATTGAGTGGGATGGCGATGGCAATCAACAAATCCACTCCCATGATAAATGGTCAAGCCTGGAATACACCACATGGGGACCCTGGCGACTAGGTCTTGGTCTGGGATTTGTTGCGAACCCCTTTGAAGCCAGTATTAATTACCGTTACCATCGGTATTCTTCTGTCTTTCTGAAGGGAGATTTATATGATTCAGAAACGGGGCAAAGTCTTGAGCAACTGGTCGATGAACAGGTGAGTATGTATGTGCAGGATGTTCATGAATTTTCGGCCTCTTTACTTTGGGCACTCGATCCACTCAGCCTTTCCTTTGCAGCTACCCTGATGAATGATCCGCTTAATTATCGCTTTGACAATATCATTCGTATGGATGCAGGAATAGGATACCAATTCCGGTCTGGACTTGGATTCACCCTTGCTCTTAGAAATGAACAGTGGCAAAGCGATCTTAACCACATACTGGAGAGTAATGTTGAGCGCTCAGTCGATGTGGAAAATTCTTTCTCTAACATTCAATTTGGATTGAAATACATACTATGATACTGAATAAAGTTCCTGAAATACTGATGAGATCTCTTCTCCTTTTTACAATGGCAAATTTCCTCCTGGGACAAAGCGCCTGGAATACAGGAGAGCTAAGCTTTACCTATCAGAGCTTCCCAACTCCAGCACAGACTCTTGATCTATCCGGTGATCTTATCTCCGATGAAGTCCCACATGAAGGTGTTGGTGGTTTTGAGCTATCTCTGGGGGACACCAATCTGGTGACCCTGGTTGCCTACGATTTGTATGTAAACGGGAGTGACACGCTGGCAGATATCTTCGTCATTTTTATGAGTGATACACTCCCTCTGGATGAAGGAAATTATGATGTGAGCCCGTCTCCAGAAGCTCTGAAGATGTTTGTCTGGCTTAGCGAAGTGGATCCTGAAAGTCTTGCTGGCTTAATAGATGCATCATTCACTCTGGACTCTCTGGCATCTTTCAATCCCTACATTTCAGCTTCAGGAGAATTTGAGATAATTGCCAATAATGATTCCCATTTTGAGATGGAATTCACAGGCCTCATGTTCAATACAAGTCTTCAGATGCGGGCTATAACTGATGGAGCCATTCAACTCTGGAACACACTACCGGTCTCAGCCTATACGCAGGGCTCAGTTGACTATACTGTGGACGCTGTATCAGGTAATATAGAGGGTGTCTTAAACCCACTCACAGATTCAGAAGGTGCTGGCGCTGTTCTGACCCAGGTCGGAGATACTTTGACCTATAATTTTATTTCGTATCAACAGCTCCCTCAGAACTTCTTTAATGTATATGGGGTGGTTCTAATTGGAGAAGAATCTCACTTCCCTTTGGATGGCTCTGAATCCCTTTTCAATATTTCCCTTACGGACAGTACCTTGCCCCAGGCTGTGCCATATATGCTGCGGGACGTGTCTCTTGATGAGATTCTTTTGATTCTGGAATCAGGTGAAATCCCAGAACCTGGTCAATTTAGCCAGATATATCTTCCCATCGATTCGGGAAGTGCAACTTTTGCATATACGTCAGAGGGAAATGCCCAGCTAAATATGGGAAGTATTCTCATGAGCAACGGCATTGGAGATGTCACCTCGCTGAGCACAGATTGGCTCCTCACCAATAGTCTACCATCGGCAATAGGAGATGAGACTGCCTTTCATCCTTTACAGACCAATCTGCTTGGGGCTGCTTATCCCAATCCATTCAATAGCAGCACTTTGATCCCGATTCAGCTTTCTACAGGGGATATCATAGGGGCACGTCTCTACAATCTGCGTGGTCAAGAGGTTCACAAAATGGAGTTTGGATATCTTGGACCGGGCCAACAACAACTATTCATTGATCTCAGTGGTAGCAATCTGGGTGGTGGTCTTTATTACTACTCACTTTATTCTCAGCAAGACCAACTAGGAAGCGGATCTTTCGTTTATCTGAAGTAGATCTTCAGCGACCTTCCGCGGAGATAAAAATCGTCATATAAGCAAAAATTAATCTCCTGAGGGCTTCCTTTGGCATGATATTTACATAAGTTTGTGGCGATGCTTAACGAACAATTCTCAGGATTAAATCCACTCGACATATACAGGAGAAATAATGACACGTAAGATGGTAACCATCGACGGGAATGATGCGGCCGCATTCATTGCCCATAAAACCAATGAGATCTGTGCTATATATCCCATTACACCCTCATCAAACATGGGTGAGCTGGCTGATGCCTTCAGCGCACAGGGAAGAAGAAATATCTGGGGAACGATTCCCACAGTAGAAGCAATGCAAAGTGAAGGTGGCGCTGCAGGAGCAGTCCATGGTGCCTTACAGACCGGTGCATTGACCACGACATTTACAGCTTCACAGGGTTTGCTACTCATGATTCCCAATATGTATAAGATCGCTGGTGAATTAACCTCTACAGTGTTTCATGTATCTGCTCGATCACTCGCCGCCCAAGCACTCTCTATTTTTGGAGATCACTCAGACGTAATGGCCACACGAGCCACAGGCTGGGGCATGTTGGCAGCCAACTCAGTTCAGGAAGTCATGGACTGTGCACTCATTGCTCAAGCATCCACACTCCAGACCAGAGTTCCCTTTATCCACTTTTTTGATGGATTCCGTACCTCCCATGAAGTCATGAAAATTGAGCAACTCGATGATGATGATATCCGCGGTATGATCGATGATGAATGGGTTATTGCTCACCGTTCACGTGGTATGAATCCTAACAAACCGGTTCTCAGGGGAACCGCTCAGAACCCGGATGTCTATTTCCAGGGGCGCGAGACTGTGAATCCCTATTATGAAGCAACACCAGAATTGGTTCAGAAGACCATGGATCGCTTTGCCAAAATTGTTGGTCGTAGCTATAATTTATTTGACTATGTCGGTGCCAAAGATGCCGACCGCGTTATCATCATTATGGGCTCCGGTGCAGAAACTGTTGAGGAAACAGTAACTCAGATGATTGCAGATGGTGAAAAAGTTGGTATGGTCAAAATCAGACTTTTCAGACCTTTCTCAATCAAACATTTCATCTCCGCTTTACCTGCCTCCGTGAAAAAGATCGCCGTTCTCGATAGAACCAAAGAACCTGGTGGCGCTGGTGAACCTATGTATCAAGATGTTATCACTGCCTTCGCTGAAGCCAAAATTGAAGATTATTATCAGTTTGAAGACATGCCAACTATTGTGGGCGGTCGTTATGGTCTTTCGTCAAAAGAATTCACACCTGGCATGATCAAAGGTGTTTATGACAATCTTATTGCTGATAGACCCAAGAACCATTTCACCATTGGTATCAATGATGATGTATCATTTACCTCCCTTGATTTCGATCCAAATTACAGAACCTCCAAAGGAAAAGTTTTTCGTGGTCTGTTCTATGGGCTGGGTTCTGATGGTACTGTTGGAGCCAACAAAAACTCTATCAAGATCATTGGTGAAGGCACTGACAATTTTGCCCAGGGTTATTTTGTATACGATTCTAAGAAATCTGGAAGTACCACTACATCTCACCTTCGTTTTGGTAAAGATGAGATCAAGTCAACCTATCTTATCGATCATGCAAATTTCATTGCATGTCATCAGTATGAACTCCTGGAACAATTTGATATTCTGGACAAGGCTGAAGAAGGTGCCACCTTCTTGCTCAACAGTCACCTGAGCAAAGATGAAATCTGGGGGGGGCTCTCACGTAAGTACCAGAAACAGATCATTGACAAAAAACTGAAATTCTATGTCATTGATGCTGTTACCGTGGCTCGTGAAACGGGAATGGGTATGCGTATTAACACCATCATGCAGACCTGTTTCTTCGCCATTTCAGGTATTCTTCCAAAGGACGAATCCATCGCCAAGATTAAAGAGGCGATTTATAAAACTTATGGTAAGAAGGGTGATGCCGTTGTAGAGAAGAACTACACAGCGGTTGACCAATCTGTATCAAATCTTTTTGAAGTTGATGTCCCTGAAACCTTGACTGGAAGCGATGCTCTACGCTTAATCGTTCCTGAAGCTGCGCCAGAATTTGTCCAGCAGGTTACTGCAGAAATTATAGCTGGTCGCGGCGATGATCTTCCAGTAAGTGCCATGCCAAATGATGGTACCTGGCCAACTGCAACCACCCAATGGGAAAAGAGAAATATTGCTCTGGAAGTTCCAGTTTGGGAACCAGATATTTGTATCCAGTGTAACAAATGTGCCCTGGTATGTCCCCATGCAGCTATTCGTCCCAAAATTGCAGATGAGAAGGCTTTTGAGGGTAGCCCAGCTACCGTTAAGCACGTAAATGCCAAGGGTAAGGAATGGGAAGCTGGTTCACAGTATATTCTCCAGGTTGCCGTTGAGGATTGTACTGGTTGTAACTTGTGTGTTGAAGTATGCCCCGCTCGCGATAAGAGTAATCTCAGTCGCAAAGCTATCAACATGGCTGACCAGAGACCCCTACGCGAAGCTGAACGTGCCAATTGGGATTTCTTCATGGATCTTCCTGAAGTAGATCGTGGCAACACGAAACATGCAACCGTGAAGGGTTCACAGCTTCTACAGCCTCTTTTTGAGTTCTCTGGAGCCTGTGTGGGCTGCGGAGAAACACCCTATGTGAAGCTGACTTCCCAATTATTTGGGGATCGCATGGTGATTGCCAACGCAACGGGATGTTCATCCATTTATGGTGGAAATCTTCCAACCACTCCATGGGCTACTAACAAGGCTGGACGTGGACCAACCTGGAACAATTCTCTCTTTGAAGACAATGCCGAATTTGGTCTGGGATACCGTTTGACCATTGACAAGCATCAGGTGCATGCAGTTGAACTCATGACCCTGCTTAAAGAAGATATTGGTACCGAGTTGGTAGCTTCAATCGCCAATGCCTCACAAGCCAACGAGCCTGAGATATTCGAGCAACGTATGCGTGTGAAACAAATGATGGATATTGTTGAAAAACTGGATACGCCTCTGAGCAAACAACTGCTATCAGTCGCGGATAATCTGGTTAAGAAGAGTGTTTGGATCATGGGTGGAGATGGCTGGGCCTACGATATTGGCTATGGCGGTCTCGATCATGTCCTGGCTTCAGGCAAGAATGTGAACATTCTGGTTCTGGATACTGAGGTCTATTCGAACACTGGTGGCCAGAAATCAAAGGCTACGCCTCTGGGAGCTGTTGCGAAATTCGCTGCAGCTGGAAAACCATCAGGCAAAAAAGATCTCGGCATGATGGCAATGAGCTACAAAAATGTCTATGTCGCATCAGTGGCAATGGGATCAAACGACGCTCAGACCGTACGTGCCTTTATGGAGGCTGAAGCCTATGAGGGTCCATCTCTCATCATTGCTTATAGCCAGTGTATCGCACATGGAATTGATATGGCGAAGGGGATGAATCAGCAGAAGTTGGCAGTCGATAGTGCGTATTGGACACTTTATCGCTACAACCCAATGCTGGCAATAGAAGGTAAAAATCCACTCACCCTGGATTCCAAACCTCCCAAGCAGCATGTTCGGGAGTACGCGATGAATGAAACCAGGTTTACCATTCTGAGTCGCATTGACCCGGAATTGTCAGCAAAGTATATAGAAGCGTCTGATGTAGCAGCTAAGGAAAAGTATGAATACTATGCCAAGCTTGCCGCCATATCATACGATGAAGTTTAAGTGAAGATCATAAAGGAATAATTGATATGCGTCTAAGTACAAATTACATGGGCTTGGAATTAAAGAATCCTTTAGTTCCCTCTGCTTCACCTCTGACTGAAAAGCTTGATCAGATTAAAATCCTGGAAGACAATGGTGCTTCTGCTGTGGTATTGTTCTCTCTCTTTGAAGAGCAAATCGAGCAGGAAGACAGTTCCATTGAACATTTCATGGACTATGGGACAGATTCATATGCTGAATCCCTGAGTTTTTTCCCACAGGCTCATGAATATCTATCGGGACCTCAGGATTACCTGGAAAATGTCCGTAAGATCAAAGAAGGTGTGGATATTCCCATTATTGCCAGCCTGAATGGGGCTACTCCTGGCGGGTGGATGCAATACGCCAAGAAATTGCAGGAAGCCGGTGCAGACGGGTTGGAATTGAATATTCACTATTTACCCGTGGATTTCAACGAGAGCAGTGCCGATGTTGAAAAACGCTATACAGATATTGTGAGCTGGGTGAAATCTAATGTGGATATTCCAGTTGCTGTTAAAATTGGTTCCAGATTCAGTTCACTCCCAGCAATGGCCAAGGCTTTAGAAGGCGTTGGCGCAGATGCTCTGGTTATGTTTAACCGTTTCTATCATCCAGATATCGATCTAAAGAAACTGGAAACTAAACGCCAGATTCATTTAAGTCATAGCAGGGATATTCGCCTGCCCATGCGCTGGATATCTATTCTACGTGGAAATGTGAGCATGAATTTTGCCGCCAGCGGTGGGGTGCATAGTGCCAAGGATGTACTGAAGCTCATCATGTCTGGTGCAGATGTCACCATGTTGACTTCCGCGCTTATGGCTTATGGTCCGGAACTGATTAAAACCATCGAAGCTGATCTGATCACTTGGATGGATGAGAATGAATATCAAAGCATTTCTCAGATGAAGGGAAGTATGAGCTTAATTCATTCCCCAAAACCACAAACATTGGTTCGTGATAACTATATGCGAACTTTATTGGATTTTCAGGCCAATAGTAAGTTCTAACTGATATCCTTTTGGTTGCGGGGCTCGAATTTTCGAGCCCCGCTTTTTTTACAAGCAATACCGATTTTTTTGCAGGTCATGATTATATTATGAGACTGCTGAGCGACTAGCTGTGATCTCACCTTAGCTTATGGGTATAGGAAGAAAAATGATGACATCAAATCAATCAAATCAACGTAAGGGCTTCTGTCCAGTCTATGACATCGAATGTCCATCAGGTCCTGAAGCCGCAAATGAATGTGAAAATCGCTTTAATGCCGACTACAATCCTTTGACCAGTTTTCGCGATTCTGAAATTGAGCATTGTGCTATCTATCGCATGCAAGAGAAAGCAGAGCTCGAAAAAGAATCAAATGAGGATGCAGAAGACATTGAGAATTCATCCAAGGATGGGGAGTAATATTTGTGAATACCGCTAAAAAAACATCTGAATTTAAATCCGTGCAGGATGTGCTCAAACGAGCTATACTTCTAGAAATGAATGGCAAAGAGTTTTTTGCCATGGCTGCCAAGACAGCCACCTCTGCTGTAGCCAAAGAACTTTTTGAGCACATGGTGAAAGAGGAAGAGCATCATTTAAAAATTCTACAATTGACTTTCAAACGGCACCTGGATGAAGGCAAAGTTGTATTACCCACAGAAGAAGAACTTCAATTCGGTTTTAAAGACCCCATCATAGATAAATCATTTCTTATGGAATTAAAAAATAGTGATTTTGATTCCTCGGCGATAAGTATTGCCCTTACTCTGGAAGAACGTGCTTTTAAATTTTATCAGAAAGAGGAACAAGCAGCCACTGACCCAGACATCAAGCAACTTTTTACCTGGCTCACTGACTGGGAGATTGATCATCATCAAAAGCTGATGGCTCTTGAGGAAGATTTCAGACAGGAAGTCTGGAACGATTCCAATTTCTGGCCGATGTGATCAAACCAACCCATGCCCTTATTATCCAAAACGCGGTTTTTACAGCCGCGTTTTTTTATCTCCCATGCCAAATTGTAACTAATTCTTTAATGAATTTGGGCTGAGATATATTGCATGGCTGAGTTCAAAGACGTATTTTCCAATAACACATTTTTTGAGGGAATTATGAAAAAGTTCACGTTGTTAATCAGCATCCTTTTATTGGGCTCAACGTTTGCCCAGGTTTATGAGAACACAAATGTTCCCTGTAAACCCATCTCAGAAATGGCTTCCCACTATTCCGCTCTGGCCAAAGCCTCCCAGAGAGCTGACATTTTTGACTATGATGTGCATTACTATAATATTGAACTGGATATAAATATTGACACTGAAATTATTTATGGGAACGTCGAGGTTCATCTCCTGCCAGAAGTGGATAACCTGGAAAGCATTCAATTAGATTTTGCCAGTGGCATGACCGTTGATGCTGTTACTGTAAATGGAGCTAATTTCAACCATTTCTCTGATCTGTTAAGCATTACCCTGGATGGTAGCTATAATGTTGGAGAATCTCTTGTTGTTGGTATACAATACCATGGACATCCCCTGCAGGGTGGGTTCCAAGCCTTTGCTTTTGGTCATCAAGGAAACAATCCCTCGCGACCACCCATGATTTCAACCTTGAGCGAACCATATGGTGCTCGATCCTGGTGGCCCTGCAAAGATGTGCCCACGGACAAAGCCGATTCAGTGAGAATATCTTTAACCACCGATGCTGCATTTGATGCTGTCTCCAACGGAATGCTTGTTTCAGAAACACTAAATTCGGATGACACTAAAACAACGATATGGGAGCATAAATATCCAATTACCACCTATCTGGTTTCTCTGGCCATAACAGATTATACCTATTGGACCGAAATGCATCACTTTGCAGATGGTGATTCCATGCCTCTGGAATATTGGATGTACCCCTCTTCAGCAACCGCACCGATGGTCGAACGCTGGAATCGCACAGCAGGTATGATTGATATCTTTAGCGACTACTTTGGGAAATACCCATTTGCAGAGGAAAAGTATGGTATGGCTCAATTTCAGTGGGGTGGTGCCATGGAGCACCAGACCTGTTCCAGCATGGGTTCCTATGGTGAAAATACGATTGCCCATGAGTTGGCTCACCAGTGGTGGGGCGATCTAGTTACCTGTAGTGATTTCCATCATATCTGGATTAACGAAGGTTTTGCAACTTATTCCGAAGCTCTTTATTGGGGAGCGGTAAATGGGGAGGAGTATTATCATGCTCATATGGCTTCCAAGGTAAATGACGTGAATAGCTCTGTGTATCGACCCGATACCAGCAGTGTGGGCGCGATATTTAGTTATTCCATGGTCTATCAAAAAGGAGCCTGGGTACTCCATATGCTCCGACATGTGGTGGGAGATGAGACCTTTTTCGGAAGTCTGAGGGCCTATCGCGATGAATTTGCATTTCTAACGGCCTCAACAGAGGATTTTCAAGGAGTTGTTGAAGAGGTCTGGGGACAAGATCTTGAATGGTTTTTCGACCAATGGATATACGGTATTGGTATACCTTCGTATAGATGGTGGTGGAGTGCGAGTGAGCTAGATGATTCTGGAAATTCTCAAGTGTTAGTTCATGTTGAACAGGTTCAAAGTAGCGCTTTACCAACCTTCAAAATGCCAATTGACTTAAGCTTAAGCGATGGCAATAATGAGTCAAATATGGTGATCTGGGATTCTTTAAGAGTCCAGGATTTTAGCATCACTTTAGATTTTGTACCGACCTCACTTACATTTGATGAAAATGAGTGGATACTTAAAAGTGCCAATCAGGTTGCCAGTGCTGAGGGAGGTTTCATTCCCGAGAGTTTTAAACTGAATGCAGCCTACCCAAATCCCTTCAATGGTGAAGTGAATATTCCCTATACAACAGGTCCCAACTTCCAGGGAATGCTTACAATCTACAATATTCGGGGCAGCGAAGTGTACACCACCTCACTGCATCATGCTGCTGCGGCTGAATACGAAGCACATTGGAATGGTAGAGATAATCATGGGGTGAATCTTGGATCTGGTGTTTATATCGCGACTATCAGCTCAGCTGGAAATGGGTCCATTTCACAAAAAATTTCAATTCTGAAATAAAATCAGACTGCATTTAAGCTAAATAACACACTTCTGAGGAGGCTTTATTTGCTCGACCTCTTGGTTTGGCAACATATTTGCCTTTATTTCGTCGAAACAAGAAATTTTCAGCGAGATGACAGGAAGTTATGAAAGAAGAAAAAAAAGTCGGATACTCAGCCTTGGTTGTCGGTGCCATCTCCCTTGGAGAAGCATGGATGAATATTTTAGGTGGAGCAGCAGATGCTTTTGATATTTTCTTCTTGGGGCTGGGACTCGTTGCGAGCCTGGCTGGTATCGCTCTGATAATTCAAAAGGGTGGTTCAACCATTGAGGAGTAATCCTCAGTTAGGAGCATATCCCATTGGAAACATTCTATTAAATATTGAAACTTCAACTGGGATTTCTCGCTATTAAGAGTAATATTCTCACAAATAGTATTTTGTTGGTATAACGCCCAGTAGCAGGAAATTTGACTGGTAAATGAGACAAGGAGTTCTATTGTGATTCGTTTAACTAAAGCAGGGGAATATGGACTGAGAGCCGTTAGGTATCTGGTCGAAAATGGAGATGAAACCCGCATCAGCATTGGTGATATCTCAGAGAATAAAAAAATCCCCGAACCATTTCTTAGGAAATTGTTCAAACCCCTTGTCCAACAAGGAATAATCAACAGTACACGTGGTGTGTCTGGTGGAGTACGCTTAGCGCGTGATCCCAAGGAAATTACAGTTCTTGAAGTCGTTGAAGCCCTGGAGGGACCTCTGGCCCTGAACGATTGTCTTCTGGATGATTCTGCCTGTGAATTCCTCAGTGAATGCGGCATGCACGATGTATGGGAAGAGGCTCAAGCCGCTATGGCAAAGGTCCTGCGTTCTAAAAATTTAACTAATCTCACTCGCTAATTTCTTAAAAGTTAATGTAATTTAGATTCAAATGAGGGAAACATGACAAACGAGACAGCAAAACTGCAAGTGGCACAGGAAATTTATCCTAAATGGGAAAAAATCAAGGATATGACCGATCAGCTGATTGATATCATGCTGAATCTCCGACAAAGTGGTCATCCTGGAGGTTCACGTTCCAAAGTACATATGCTGGTTTCACTATTTTTAGGTGGACCCATGCGTTGGGATATCAGAAACCCACAAAAACGTTTTGGAGATAAATTCATCCTCTCTGCCGGTCATGTTGTGCCTGGAATGTATGCCCTCTTGGCTGTCCTTAATGAATCTTTGCGTCGTAAATATGCAGAAACAAATGATGAACGCTATAATCTTGGATCTGCAGATCGTGTTTTAACCTGGGAGGATCTCCTTACCCTGAGAAATAAGGGTGGCCTTCCAGGACATGCTGAAATGGCAGGGAAAACCAATGTTTTTAAAGCCAACACGGGACCATCCGGTCACGGAATGCCCGTAGCTGTTGGTGAAGCCATGGCCCTCAAATATGCCGGAGCCGAAGATGTACGCGTTTTCGCCGTTGAGGGTGAAGGAGGATTGACTCCAGGCGTCACCCATGAGTCCTTAAACTCTGCCTATGGGCTGGGTCTGAGTAACCTGCACTTTCTGGTGGACTGGAACGATTTTGGAATCGATGATCGTCCCTTTTCATCAGTAGTTTACGGAACACCAGAAGATTGGTTCGCTCCTCATGGTTGGCGTGTTTTTGGCGCACAGAATGGATCGGATTGGGAAAGTACTCATACAGCGCTCCAGGAAATGGCGTTTGATGAGAACTCAGAAGGTACTCCTGCTATGGCCTGGTTTAAAACTCGCAAAGGCCGCGGATATGGTGTCTATGATAACAAGTCTCATGGTGCGGCTCACAAGTTCAATAATCCTACTTACTGGCAGACTAAACAAGAATTTACCGATACATACGGAATCCAGTTTGAAGGGATGGGGGAAACAGGACCAGTCACCAAAGCTGAGCGCACAGAACAAGCTCGCATCAATATGGAAAAAGTATTTCAAGTATTTGATCAGGATCCTGAATTGCTCAACTATCTGGCTGATCGCCTGGTTGAGTTGGGAGATGGTGTTCCCGAAGACAATGAACGAGTTTGGATTGATACCACGAGAAACCCATTGAATGATCCCGTATTGACTGATCTCAAAGCTTTACCACCTGAACTTTTTGTACAACCTGGTGAAGTTGCTCCAAACCGAGGCGGGTTCGCCAAATACGCTTCCTATTTGAATGCTTATGTTAGTAAAAATTATGGTCGTCCTCTGGTGTTGGCCATGTCGGCTGATCTGGCCGATTCCACGAACATTTCTGGTTTTGGTAAAGCCTTTGGGGATACTCCTGGTTATGGTTTCTATGACAGAAATGATAACACCAAAGGAACGATGTTGCCCCAAGCTATTACTGAATTCGCCAATGCAGGTATCTGTACGGGAATTGCAGCAACGAACTTTTCGAAAACACCAGAAGCAGAGTTTAACGGATTCTTTGCAGCCTGCTCTACCTATGGATCTTTTTCATATTTAAAATATGGTTCCTTTAGAATCTTTAGCCAGATGGTGCAAGATGCCGAAGTGAAATTAGGAAAGGTTATCTGGGTTGCAGGTCACTCTGGACCAGAAACTGCAGAAGACTCACGCACACATTTTGGAATCTATTCACCTGCAGTTACCCAGCTTTTTCCAAAAGGCAAGGTCATCAATCTATATCCCTGGGAGCACAATGAAGTGGCACCCATGTTGACAGCCGCCCTGGCAACCGATGTTCCTGTGATTGCCCTCCATCTAACTCGGCCTGGTGTTGAAGTACCAGATCGTAAGAAGTTAGGGATGGCTTCCTATATGGACGCTGCCAAAGGCGCATATATCATCCGAGATTACAAGTCTGATCGTCCGAAAATGGGCACTATCTTTGTACAGGGGACTGCCACGACATCAAATCTACTCAAGTTATTGCCTGAGTTGGATAAGCGTGGTTTGAATGTGAAACTTGTTGCAGCAAGCAGTACAGAGTTATTTGCACTACAGTCTGAAGCCTATCGACAGGAAACAGTAAGCGATACGGACTGGCTGAATTCTACCTTCATCACAAATGGTTCTGCCATTGCCATGCAGGACTGGACTGGTAATCGTCTGTCAATTGAGTATGCCATGACCGCAGATTGGGATGACAATTGGAGGTCTGGTGGTTCTCTTGAAGAGGTGATGGAAGAAGCCCATCTCTCAGAACGCTGGTTACTGGAAGGTATTGAACGCTTTGCCAACGATCGAGATGCTCGCATGAAACGCTTGGGCATGGTTTAAATTATTTTTGATGAATATTATAGGGGAGTAAAATGAGAAAATTTGCAAATCGTTACGGCCGTCTGGGCACAGAGACCGCCTTTGCAGTAGGCGCTGATGCAGCAGCCTGGTCTGTCAAGGGAAACAAGGTTTATCCATTCCATCTGGGGGACATGAACATCACTACGCCTGAGTATATTCGGGATGCAGCTATGAAAGCCGCCCGAGATGGAAAAACGGGCTATGCTCCAGGTCCTGGCATCATGCCATTGCGTGAAGCATTGGCTGAAGATATTGGTATGGCGCGTGGGCTTAATTATACAGCAGAGAATATTTCTGTTCAACCAGGTGGTAAACCAGTTATTGGGAAATTCTTAGGAGTTTTGCTCGAGGAAGGTGCCGAGGCACTTTACCCAAATCCTGGTTATCCAATTTATGAATCTCAGATAGAGTATCTCGGTGGGAAAGCCCTCCCATATGGTTATGTGACCACTGAAACAGGTTTCGCCATCAACAAAGAAGAAATAGAGCAACAGATTACTGATAAGACCACGGTGATAATTTATAATAATTATCAGAACCCCATTGGTGCTGAATCTACTGAAGCTGAAATGAAGTGGGTCGCAGACCTGGCCATCAAGCACGATCTGTGGGTACTTTCGGATGAAGCCTATTTTGAAGTTCGTTACTCAGGTCGCAGCAAGAGTATCGCCTCGTTGCCTGATATGGCTGAACGAACGGTTATTCTGTATACATTTTCAAAAAAATTCGCCATGACAGGCTGGCGTTTGGGATGTGCAGCTGGACCCAAGGATGTGATTGAAGCCATTTCAAAATTCAATACCAATCAGGAGTCTTGCTCAAATCATTTTGTTCAGATGGCTGGTCTGGCTTGTTTAAGTGGACCTGCAGAACCTCAGAATGATATCCTCGACCAACTAAAGCTTAGACGCGATGCCTTAGTGGATGCACTTCTGGATATCGATGGAGTGAAGGTTTCAAAACCAGAAACTACCTTCTATCTGTTTCCGGATGTGACAGACATCTTTAAGCGCAAGGGTTATACGGATTCTTCAAAATTCCGTCTGGATGCACTCTATGAAACTGGTGTATCTTTTTGTTCCCGTGAGCACTTTGGTAGACCATTGCCGGGGGAAGACAAAGTCTTTATTCGTTTTGCATATAGTGGTATTAATGTGGATCAGATTCAGGAAGGTCTGGCAGCTTTAAAAGGCTTCTGGGAGTAACCCCCAATAGTACCAGTCAAATAACAATAGTATTTTAACCAGATGACATCTTCATTGGAGATGTCATCTTGATTTTAGATGGGTTTATATGATTACAAAGAAAGATGCCCTTGCTTATCATAGCATGGGAATCCGTAAAGGAAAAATCGAAGTCACCTCAACCAAGCCTTTTGCTACCCAAAGGGACCTGAGTCTGGCTTATTCTCCCGGTGTTGCCTACCCCTGTTTGGAAATTGCTGAAAATCCCGCTCTCGCAAACGAGTACACCGCCAAGGGTAATCTGGTAGCCGTTATATCTAATGGTACCGCTGTGCTTGGTCTGGGAAATATTGGAGCTCTCGCCGGAAAACCTGTCATGGAAGGTAAAGGCGTTCTGTTTAAGCGATTTGCAGATATAGACGTCTTTGATCTGGAAGTTGATACTGAAGACCCGGATAAATTTATCGATGCTGTCAAATTACTGGAACCCACATTTGGTGGTATCAATCTGGAGGATATCAAATCCCCGGAATGTTTTTATATCGAGCAAAAACTGCGGGAAGAGATGAATATTCCTGTCTTTCATGATGATCAGCATGGCACTGCTATTATTTCTGCAGCCGCACTTCTTAATGCTGTTGAGGTGGCAGGCAAAAAGATGGAAGATATCAAGATAGTGGTATCAGGTGCTGGAGCCTCCGCTCTGTCGTGTAGCGAGCACTATATCCGTATGGGTGCTCGACGCGAGAATTTGATCATGTGCGATTCGCGTGGTGTTATTTACGCAGGGCGTACAGATGGGATGAATGAATTCAAACTCCCATTTGCTAATGACACTAAACATAGAACTCTCCAGGAAGCTCTGGAGGGGGCAGACGTATTTATTGGTCTGTCAAAAAAAGACATCATTGTTGGTGATGATTTAAAAACCATGGCGTCTGACCCTATCATTTTTGCCATGGCCAACCCTGATCCAGAAATCGCTTATCCAACTGCCATGGCTGCTCGCCCCGATGCCATCATGGGAACCGGTCGTTCAGACTACCCCAACCAGGTGAATAATGTCCTGGGTTTTCCCTTTATTTTCAGAGGGGCGTTGGATGTCCAGGCAACTACAATTAATGAAGAAATGAAGGTAGCCGCTACCTTAGCCCTCGCGGCTCTGGCGAAAGAAGATACACCAGATGAAGTGATTCAAATTTATGGTCTGGATCACATTGAGTTTGGTCGTGACTATCTGATCCCAAAACCTTTTGATCCCAGAGTGCTCCTTTGGGAATCTGTGGCTGTGGCTAAAGCAGCCATGGAAACTGGCGTAGCTCAACGTATCATTGATCTTGATCAATATAGAGAAGAGTTGGAAGCCCGACTTGGCAAAGGTCGTGAGTTTATGCGCTCACTCTATAATCGAGCCAAAGCTGCTCCAAAACGTGTGATTTATCCTGAGGGTGAAAACCCTCGTATCATCCGGGCGAGTCATCTCATCCTGCAGGAGGGCATAGCCAAACCTGTTTTGGTGGGTCGTAAGAAGAAGATTCGAGCCATCGCAAAGGAGTTGAACATCCCACTTGAAGGGGTTGAATTAGTCGATCCTACCAAGTGTGAACGTCGTGAGGAATTCATCGAAGAATTCTATAAAATGAGACAACGCAAAGGGGTTACGCTGAGCGGTGCCAAGCGATTTATGGATAGACGCTATTCTTTCGCAGCCATGATGTTGCATATGGGTGAAGCTGACGCCATGATATCAGGCATTACACAGCAATACCCGGATGCCCTGCGTCCGGTGCTGCAGATCATCAAGCCAAGAAAAGATATGAAGCATGTGGCTGGTTTATTTCTACTCATCTTTAAAGAGGGTATGAAAATATTTGCCGATGTCTCTGTTAATATTGATCCCACTGCTGAAGTTCTATCTGAAATCGCTCTTATGGCGGCTGAAGAAGCCAGACGCTGGAGAATTACCCCGCGTGTTGCCATGTTGAGTTTCTCAAATTTTGGATCATCCAAACATCCTCATGCCAAGAAGATGAGTGAAGCAGTGCGACTGGTTCGAGAAAAAGATCCTGATTTAATGATTGATGGAGAAATGAATGCAGATCTGGCTATTATGCCTAACATTCAGAAAGAGCATTATCCCTTTAGCAAGCTACAGGGGTCAGCCAATGTTCTGATTTTTCCAGATCTCCAATCCAGTAATATCAGTTATAAACTTGTCCACCGTTTGAGTGGGGCAGAGGCCATTGGACCTATCCTGGTGGGTATGGAAAAACCTGTTCATATCCTGCAGATTGGTTCTACCAGTGTTCAGGATGTTGCGAATATGACAGCCATAGCCGTTGTTGATGCACAAGAGCAGGAAAAGCTTTCAGAGTAGGATATCTGAGTCACTATATTTTAGTCAAACATTTAATGCTTTAATCAATTATTGTGGCATAGAGATTGCGATAGCTGGGTCCAGGAAAAAGATAGGAACTGTTACCTGGTCATCGACAGGATTCGGTTATTGAAGATACTTAGGGTACCGTCTATATTGGCGCACCAATGTTGAAAGAAAGGGCACTTTAAAGATCATGCAGGAACATTACGGAATCGCCTTAGCCTTTGGTGCAGTTGCCTTCGGACTCATGTATTGTGGCTTCATCATACAAAAGCTAATATCCCCGAAAAATAAAACTGATTTAAAAATGGATACTTATGAATGTGGTGAGGAACCAGAAGGGGAAGGATGGCTTCAGTTCAACATCCGCTTTTATGTTATTGCCCTCATATTTATCATTTTCGATGTTGAAGTTGTCTTTCTCTTTCCATGGGCAGTCGTCTTCAAGGACATGGGCTTTCTTACTTTTATAGAGGTCTTTGTATTTATGTTGATTCTCACGGTGGGGCTAGCCTACGTCTGGGTCAAGGGTGATCTGGATTGGGTAAAAATGAAACTGAAATATGGCACCGGTCGCTACTCTGCGTCCAGGCTTCACGAAGCGGAGACCAAATAAATGGGTGCGTTAAACCATAAATTTAATGAGAACATTCTCATTACTTCTCTTGATAAACTTCTGAACTGGTCACGATCCGGTTCCGAGTGGTATTTCCAGTTTGGATTGGCCTGTTGTGCCATCGAAATGATGTCGGCTGCAGCCGCTCGTCACGACCTGGAACGTTTTGGCGCCATGCCTAGATCTTCGCCACGCCAGGCTGATGTCATGATTGTCGCTGGAACGGTTACTTTGAAAATGGCCACAAGAGTCAAACGTCTTTATGAGCAGATGGCTGAGCCAAAATATGTCATCTCCATGGGCTCTTGCGCTAATTCAGGTGGTCCTTACTGGCAACATGGATATCATGTACTTAAGGGGGTTGATCAAATCATTCCAGTAGATGTTTATATCCCAGGTTGTCCTCCCCGGCCAGAGGCACTTATTGAAGGCTTGATGCATCTTCAAAAGAAAATGCGTGAAGAACCGGTTCTGGCAAAGAAGGAAGACTGACGTGACTGAGCAAGAAATTTACGCAAACCTATCCAGAAAATTCGGTGACAAAGTTATCGAGTTTATGGAAGAAGGTACACACAACCCCACTGTCGTTGTAGATGCCGGTGCAATTGCCAAGATTGTCACCTATCTCAAGGATGATGAGAAGCTTCAGTTTGATTCGCTCATGAATTTGGCTGGTCATGATGCTGATGTTGAAACCGAATTTAGCGTTATCTATCATCTGGTCTCAACCGAGCTTAAACACTATATCACCTTAAAAGTATTCACATCCAGAGATGAACCTAAAGTGGCAAGTATCGCTAACATCCACAGAACTGCAGATTGGCATGAGCGAGAAACTTTTGATTTATATGGAATCAATTTTGAGGGTCATCCGGACCTGAAGCGTATTCTTATGGAAGACGACTGGGAAGGCTATCCTCTGAGAAAAGATTATGTGCCAGCGGAGTTCTACCGTGGTATGCGCATTGAGAAGGTGAAATAATGGGTCGCCTCCACGCTGAAGAAATGGTTCTAAACATGGGACCTCAGCACCCCAGTACTCATGGGGTGTTAAGACTGAAATTGCGGACTGATGGCGAGATTGTTTCTCATATTGAGCCTGTCATTGGATACCTGCATCGCTCCTTTGAAAAACACGCTGAAAATCTTGAATATCAGATGATCACACCCTTCACAGGTCGTTGTGATTATCTCGCTGCCATAGGTAGTGAACATGGTTATGCCATGGCGGTTGAGAAGATGATGGGAATTGAGCTTCCTGAACGGGTTGAGTATCTCCGCGTTATCTTTGCTGAATTTCAAAGAATTGCCAGCCATCTCGTGGCTGTGGGAACCTTTGGGCTGGATGTGGGTGCCATTACACCCTTTATCTATTGTTTCCGTGAACGTGAACTCATTCTGGATCTATTTGAAATGGCTTCAGGCGCTCGTCTGCTATACAATTATATCTGGATAGGTGGCCTGGCCCATGATGTACCACCTGGATTTGTTGAAAAAGCCTACGAATTTCTGGATGCCTTTGATGAGCGTGTCGCTGAATACAATCAAATCCTGACCGGTAATAAAATTTTTATTGAAAGAGCTGCTGACATTGGGGTCATGACTCCTGAAGTTGCCATCAATTATGGGGTAACAGGTCCAAGTTTGAGAGCTTCTGGTGTGAACATTGACATCCGTCGCACCGAACCATATTCAATCTATGATCGATTTGACTTTGATGTACCGCTTGGTCAGGGTCTACAGGGTACCATCGGTGATAGTTGGGATAGATATTATGTTCGTGTCCTTGAGATGAATGAGAGTGCAAAAATCATTCGTCAGGCTCTGGATCAGCTCCCCGTAGAAGGAGATGTAAAATCTGCCATTCCACGTCGTATTCGTCCACCAAAGGGTGAAATCTATTTCCGTAGTGAGAATCCACGTGGAGAATTGGGCTATTATATAGTAAGCAATGGGAAGAATGTGCCACTGCGTCTTAAGATGCGGTCCCCGGCATTCTCAAACCTCAGTGTTATTAACGAAATTGGCCAGGGCTGGATGATCTCCGATGTCATTGCGATTCTCGGAAGTCTGGACATTGTACTAGGGGAGATTGATCGCTAAATGATACAATTACTTGCTAACTGGATCCTCTCGTTTGACATCCTATCAGGTATGGGTAATTCTGTAGCCTGGGGATTGTCTCTGTTTATCGTTGCTGCCCTGATATTTGTCTTTGTGGCGGCCAACGCCATCGTTTTGGTTTACATCGAGCGAAAAGTTTCTGCTTTCATGCAGGTTCGTCTTGGTCCCATGCGTGTAGGGAAATTTGGTACTCTGCAAACTGTGGCAGATGCCCTGAAACTTCTCCAAAAAGAAGATATTATACCCAAGATGGCTGATAAGGTGCTCTTTATCATAGGACCCTGGGTTATCCTGGTTGCCTCTGTGGTTACCTTTGCAGCTATTCCATTCTCTGACACTCTGCTGGCAGCCAATATGAATATTGGGCTCTTTTATGTCGTGTCCATCTCATCCATAGTCGTGCTGGGTATTGTTATGGCCGGCTGGGCCTCCAACAATAAATGGTCACTCTATGGCGCCATGCGATCTGCAGCTCAGATCATTTCATATGAAATCCCTGTGGGCATTACTTTGATTGCTGTCGTAGCTGTAGTTGGCAGTCTGAATCTTCAAACCATGATACAGGCCCAGGCTGGTACAGGGAATCTGTTCCACTGGATACCAATCCCATTGCCAAACTGGTTTATCTTTCACAGCCCCTTCCTATTTATAGCAGCCTTTGTGTATCTCATCGGAGCGACTGCCGAGATTAACCGAACCCCCTTTGATATTCCAGAATCAGAATCAGAATTGGTGGCTGGTTTCATGACTGAGTTCTCAGGTCTGAGATGGGCGCTCTTCTTTTTATCTGAATATGCCAATGCTACACTGGTCGCATTACTGGTCTCCATCATTTTCCTTGGTGGATGGCAGAGTCCCTTTGCCGATTATGAAGGAGCGCAGATTGGTTTTTCAGTTATCACCCTTGTGGCTATCATGTGGACGCTGTTTGTCCGAGCAAAGACGGGTCGTCTATCTGTTTACCCCCTGGGCTTGAGTCTTGTCATCACTATTGCAGCCTGGTTGTTTCCTGGTTTTGCAATCTGGATGGCATCTCCTGGCATCTTCTGGATGCTTATGAAAGCTGGCACCATTATCTTTTTATTAATGTGGTTCCGCTGGACATTTCCCCGATTACGTGTTGATCAACTCATGTACGTGAGTTGGAAAGTAATCCTTCCCTTATCACTAATAAATCTCATGGGTGTAGCCATTTGGATGTGGCTTACCGGTGAAATCCAATTCTAGGATAGATACATGAGCTATTTCAGTAATATTAGCAGTGCCATCACGACCCTGGTTGACGGGATGAAAGTGACCATGGGGTATTTTGTAAGACCCCGTGAACATGTCACTTTACAATACCCCGACGAAGTCTGGCCAATTCCCACCAGGAATATTGGTGTCGGAGAGATTGAGAGTTATAACACAATTCGCTCGAAGCTGGTCGTCGATTTTGAAGATTGCATTGGTTGCAAGGCCTGTGAGCGTGCCTGCCCGGTGAATTGTATCAATATTGAAACTTTTAAGGCCGGTCCTGAAGAAGATATTGGCACCACCAAGAATGATACAAAGATCAAATTAAGAGTCACCAGTTTTACCATTGATATGAGCGAGTGTATGTTTTGTGATCTTTGTACGCACCCCTGTCCAGAAAATTGTATTCACATGACTCCAGACTATCAATTCATTAGCAATGACAATGTCAGGCTTGATGTGACGCCTGAAGAACGCTGGAGAGATCGTGACCACCTGATTTATCAGTTCTCTAAGGTACTTCCTATAGAGCGCGCACAGAGACAGGCTGAAGCTGATAAAATGGCTGAGGCAAAAGCTGCTGCCATGGAAGCCAAAAAAGCCGCTGCTGAAAAAGCGGCTGCGGCCAAAGCAGAGCAAGCAGCTCGTGAAGCAGAGCAAGCTCAAGCGGCTGCTGCAACACCTGAAGAGCCAGTGGCTTCTACAGCACCAGTTATAACTGATACGCCTGCTGCTCCTGCCGAACCTGCTCCTATGGACATCCCAACTCTGGAGAGTGCTCCAGAGCCTGAACCAGTGGATAAGATTGAGATTCCCCTGGAGACCATTACGACACCTGAGATTCCAGAGGTACAGCCTGTTTCAACTGAGACTGCTGCTGAACCAGAAACATCAACTGAACCTGGAACATCAATTGAACCAGAAGATTCTTCAAAAGGGGAGACTGAGAATGGCTGATTTCATTTTCTGGGTTATCTGGGCTCTGATCGTCGCATCAGCAGCACTTGTAGCTTTCGGAAATAACCTGATTCATTCGGTGTTCGCCCTTATGGGGACCTTTTTAGGTGTCGCCGGAATATACATATTTCTAAACGCTGACTTCCTGGCAGTTACCCAGATTGTGGTATATGTGGGTGGTATCCTGGTTCTGCTGGTATTTGGAATTATGCTTACCAACCAAATATCTACGGCTCAGATATCCCAAAGCTCTGTACAGAAGGGGTTAGGGCTGGTCGTTGTTTTAGGCGTTGCAGCCATTATTCTAACTGCAGTGCTACCCCATGACTGGGTTGGCTCAACCCTGCCCATGGAATTCACAGATACAGTAACTGGCATTGGAAATCTATTGTTTACAGACTATCTGATTTTATTTGAGATTGCTTCAGTTCTCTTGCTGGGTGCTCTCATCGGTGCAGCTACGCTGGCGAGAAAGGAACTATAATGGATCATTTATCTTCCTATCTCGTCCTTAGTGCCATCCTCTTTAGTCTCGGTTTGTATACTGTAATCACTCGGCGCAATGCTGTCGCCATTCTCATGGGAGTGGAGCTCATTTTGAATGCTGCAAATATCAACTTTGTAGCTTTTTCCAAGTTTGTGACTCACAATCTTGATGGACATCTCATGTCTGTTTTTATCATCATGCTGGCTGCTGCCGAAGCTGCAGTTGCCCTGGCAATAGTTTTGAATCTCTATAACGATCGCGGGCACATCAATGTTGATGAAGCCAACGCACTTAAACAGTAGGTGCAGCTGATATGATTAAATTAGCACTCTTCATCCTGTTTCTCCCGCTATTCTCATTTGTCTTTCAGATTTTCTCGTTCAGACGCTTTGAAGAGAAAAAAGGGGAGTGGGTTTCCGTTGGTATTCAATTTGTAACCTTAATTTTATCGCTGGTGATGCTGGGGATGATGCTCTCCAAGAGCGATCCAAATTTCAGTCTGGAACTACACCAGAGCTGGCTTGATCTGGGATTATTCAAAATTGATCTCGGTGTCTATATTGATAATATCACTGTGATTATGCTGGTGGTAGTTGCCATTATCTCTTCACTAGTGCATCTTTATTCCACAGCATACATGGCCGGAGATGTACGTTACTCCAGATATTTTGGTTTTCTGGGAATCTTTACCTTCTCCATGAATGGTATTGTCCTCGCCAATAGTCTCTTCATGATTTACATCTTTTGGGAATTGGTGGGACTCTCATCCTATCTGCTCATTGGACACTGGTGGGAGAAAGACTCTGCTGCCAATGCAGGCAAAAAGGCTTTCATCACCAATCGTATCGGAGATATCGGTATGTTTACCGGTATGCTCATCATCGCCACGGTGCTGGGAACCTTCAACTTCCAGGCAATTGCAGAGCGGATCCATGATGGAGTTTGGGCTGCCAATGCTGGTATGTTGTTTGGCGGGATTGAGCCTCACAAGCTTTTAACTATTGCCGGTGTGTTGGTCTTTATGGGAGCAGTTGGCAAATCTGCACAATTCCCATTACACGTATGGCTGCCCGATGCCATGGAAGGTCCAACACCTGTTTCAGCTTTGATCCATGCTGCCACCATGGTTGCTGCAGGTGTTTATCTCACCGTACGCATATTCCCATTCCTCACGGCAGATGCCATGGCAACTATCGCCTTCATTGGAGGCTTTACAGCCATTTATGCCGCCACCATTGCTATTACTCAGAATGACATCAAAAAAGTTTTGGCATATTCAACTGTGAGTCAACTGGGTTATATGGTCATGGCTCTGGGAACAGGTGCCTACGTAGCTGGATTCTTTCACCTCGTCACACATGCCATGTTCAAGGGAGCTCTCTTCCTGGCTTCAGGTTCTGTGATCCATGCCATGCATCATAGTTTGCATCATCTCAACGATCACGAAACGGATCCTCAGGATATGCGCAATATGGGTGGTCTGAGAACCAAGATGCCCATCACCTTTGGTGTTTTCATGGTGACCACAGCTGCTATTTCTGGAATACCTCTGTTTTCAGGTTTTCTAAGTAAGGATGCCATTCTAGCTGGAACCTGGACCTATGCTGCCATTGTTCACGATGGCTGGTTAGCCCATCTTCACCTCGCCTGGATTCTTCCAGTTTTTGGATTTGGTGCAGCAGCCATTACTGCCTTCTACATGTTCAGATTAATCTTTATGACATTCTATGGTGAAGCCAAGCAACCTCAGATTTTCAAACATATCAAGGAATCTCCAAAGGTGATGACGATTCCGCTGATCGTATTGGCCATACTCTCCATGTTCTTCATGTTCACACTTCCGTCGGTAAATCCAATTTCTGATCATGGCTGGTTTACTACCGTTGTTCAATCTCCAGAGAGTGCAGTAACTACTGGACCAGCTTTTGACCTGGAGCATTTTGAACATGGTATGCACAAGGCTCACGTACCAGCTATGGTAACTTCCATATTTGTTGCTGGTCTGGGTATTCTGCTCTCTGTACTGGTGTATCTGTTAAATAAAATTTCTGCTGAGAAGCTCGCCGCCAAACTGGGAGCACTCTATCGGGGATCATATAACAAGTGGTATATGGATGAATTCTATATCAACGGCATCATACGACCCTTTCTCAAGGGCTGTAATGCAGTTGGTCGTTTTGATCTGGACTATTATGATCACTATCTCATCAATGGGTGGGGTCGCAATACCAAACGTACTTCCAAGGGAGTAGGAATGGCTGATGATCTCATCGTGGATGGTGCTGTCAATTTCGCTGGTATCATCTTTCAATGGTTGGGTTGGACTTTAAAGTTCATTCAAACCGGTAAAATTCAAAATTATCTCAGATTTGTATTGATCGGCGCAGCATTGCTGTATGTCGTCAATGTATTCTAGGACTGAAGGAGTCGATTAACGCCATGGAAAATCATTTACTAAGCATTGTAACCTTCCTGCCAGTATTTGGAGCGGTGATTATTGCCCTGATCCCCAAGGAAAAGTTGGACATTATCCGCTGGGGTGCTGCAGCAATTACGGGTCTCCAACTCATTTTGGCCATTTGGATTTTATACATCTTCGATTTCTCAAGTTCAGAGGTCCAACTCCAGGAGCATTTTGCCTGGATCCCGGCCTTTAACATTGAATATTTTATGGGAATTGATGGTCTAAGTGCCCCCATGATTCTGCTTACAGCCCTTTTAAGTTTCCTGGCTGTCTTCACATCATGGAATATTGAAAAAGCTCAAAAAGGGTATTTCGCACTCTTCCTGCTGCTGGATGCAGGTATGATGGGTGTGTTTGTATCCCTGGACTTCTTTCTCTTTTATATTTTCTGGGAAGTCATGCTACTGCCCATGTACTTTTTGATTGGTATCTGGGGTGGTCCGCAGCGTGAATATGCCGCCATCAAATTTTTCCTTTACACTCTTTTTGGATCGGTTCTGCTCTTATTGGGAATGTTGGCGCTCTATTTTATCTCTGAGCCTCACACCTTTAACATGCTGATCCTGGCTGAGCATTCGTCACAATTTGGCAATGCCTTACTGTTGGGGATGAATGCCGGGAAGGTGATATTTATACTTCTCTTCATCGGTTTCGCCATCAAAGTACCTATTTTCCCCTTCCATACCTGGTTGCCTCTGGCGCACGTTGAGGCTCCAACTGCTATCTCTGTAATTCTTGCGGGTGTGCTGTTGAAAATGGGAACCTATGGTTTCTTGAGAATCAGCTTTCCCGTCCTTAAAGATGCGACCCTATGGTTCGCCCTGCCGCTGGCTATACTCGGCCTTATAAACATCATTTACGGCGCTATGGCGGCATTGGCTCAAAGGGATCTGAAGAAGATGGTGGCTTACTCCTCAGTCTCACATATGGGTTTTGTACTTTTGGGTATGGCAGCCCTCACTCCAGCTGGTATAAATGGCGCTGTTTTCCAGATGTTCAACCATGGTACTATCTCAGCCATGCTCTTTATGCTGGTAGGTGTGGTTTATGACCGTGCTCATCACCGTGATATTGAAGGTTTTGGTGGTATTGCCAAGGTGGTTCCAATTTACGCCGGTGTCACGGCCATGGCATTTTTTGCCGGACTTGGATTACCTGGCTTCTCCGGTTTTATTTCAGAAGCGCTCTGTTTTATAGGTGCTTTCCCGGTCTTTACCTGGATCACCATATTTGCCACCATTGGTATTGTATTGAATGCCGCTTATTTCCTCTGGGCCTATCAAAGAATATTTATGGGTGAACTCAATAGCAAATACGAGAATTTAGAAGAGATCAATAATCGCGAATTATTTGCTCTGATCCCTCTGGCAATAATCACTTTCTTCCTTGGTGTATATCCCACACCCATGCTGAATTTGATGAGCAGCACCTTGAATCATTTGGTGGAAGCCGTCAAAACTGCCGGAATGGTAGCTGGTCTGTAATCAAATAGGATATTCTTATGAATCTTAATCAAATCATGACGGATCTCTCCTATTTCATACCTGAGATGATGCTCACCGGGATATTGCTCCTCGTCATATTGTTCGATCTCTTTCAAAAGGCTGATACTTCTATCCGATCAGGATATGTTGCATTGGGGGGATTGATACTTGTTACCATAGCTCTCCTGGGTCAGGACGTTTCTACTTCTGTGGGTATATTTTCAAACATGCTGGCCGTGGATCCCTTTAGCAACTTTTTAAAGATACTGGTCACTGTGGGTACCATGCTGGTGATGTGGATGTCATTTAACTCCAACGAGTTAAAGAATCGGAGGGTGGGGGAATACTATACTCTTTTGCTGACCCTGGTTCTGGGTATGTACTTTCTGGTCTCGGCAACCCATTTGCTCAGCATTTACATCTCGCTTGAGATGGTCAGTATTATGAGCTATCTCCTCTCAGGGTATCTGAAGGAACAGATGCGCTCCAATGAGGCCTCTATCAAATACGTTGTGTTTGGTGCTTTTAGCTCTGGAATTCTGCTCTATGGCTTCTCATTGCTGTACGGTCTCACCGGTAGTGCCAATATATTCGAAATTCAAGCTGCACTTTCTGCTGGAACGGTGTCGCCGGCCCTCATGATGGTCATCCTGATCATGATTCTGGTTGGATTCGGCTATAAGATTGCTGCCGTACCCTTCCATTTCTGGACTCCAGATGTGTATGAAGGAGCACCGGCTCCCATTACTGCCTTCCTATCAGTGGCTCCTAAAGCTGCTGGTTTTGCCATTATCATCCGTTTCTTCAATGTCGCATTATCGAGTGCTGGCAATCCCAACATGGAAGCCTGGGCTGCATTGAGTAACATGGATTGGCAGTCTGTATTAGGTGTCCTGGCGATTCTCTCTATGACTGTGGGAAATGTCATTGCCCTGCAGCAATCCAATATCAAGCGCATGTTGGCTTATTCAAGCATTGCCCATGCTGGCTATATGTTGCTGGGTGTAGTGGTTGCTGATCAGACAGGTATTGCTGCCGTATTGTATTATGCTGCGGTCTATATGCTGATGAATCTGGGCGCTTTCTTTGTGGCGATCCATATCAAGAATGAATTCGATACGGAAGAGATAGAAGACTACAAAGCTCTCGGTTACAGAGCACCAGTTCTTGGTGTAATTATGGCCATCTTTATGTTCTCTCTGACTGGCCTGCCGCCTACAGGTGGTTTCGTAGCCAAATTTTATATTTTCCGAGCTTTGATTGAATACGGAGATATGTATTTCTGGCTGGCCTTGATTGGTCTTATCAATGGTGTCATTTCGCTTTACTATTATATGCGAGTTGTGAAAGCCATGTATTTTGGAAAAATCGAGTTACCAGATACAGTCCATCAAGCACCACTCAATATTACGGTACTCTTAAGTGTGTTAGCACTTCCCTTACTCTTTGCCTGGATGCTGGGTGATCCTCTTTCTGCTTTCGCCCAAAATGCAGTCCAATTTTTCATCCAGTAGATAGTAACTCAAATTTATAAAAAACCCCGCCGTTGCAGCGGGGTTTTTTTATGCCTGGGATGGTTCAAGGCATCTAATTCAGTTGACCGATTGGATAAAACCTCAGGTCTCGAATATTTTAATCTTCCACATCTGGTTCATCATCATCAAACTTCCAGTATCCGGTTTCATCTATCCAAAGTGACTTCGACAATACTTTATTTTTATTGCATTTAATACGGTATTCAATTCCATCATAACTGCGGTACCTGTAGTTATTGTCTTTGAAATACTTCCCCGTTAGTTCACCTTTATTGATATCGTTCCAATCCCGACCGATCACTTTATTGTAGCGATCACTAATTGGATAGCTGCCTTCAGTGGCATAATACATTTTCAATTGATCGCGAATGGTCCCAATGGAAGCCACAGCCTCGGTACGTTTGGCAAGCTGTAGATTATGCTTATAAATGGGGACAGCTGCAGCTACTAAAACGCCTGTAATCACAATAACAATCATTAGCTCAACCAATGAGAATCCGTTCCCTCCTCTATTGTGACTACAAACCAATCCTATCCTCCTGGATCAAACTATCCTGCTCCACCAAGGGCAAAAAGTACGCCCAATCGTATTAATGGTGCTATCCACATTATATTTAAATAGTTACATCTCTCCACATGCATGAGTGTCGCCTGAGTATGTCATATATATACGACATATCCTTTGTGAATGTCAACAATATTGTTACAAAAACAATTTACGGTATTCCAAACTCAAACCCGGTGGATATCTGCTATGGCGGAGTGTAAATAATTTAGAAGACCATTCAGTAGGATAACCAAATAGTCTTCTAAACCTTTAAAATCGATGGGATATTATCTCACCTTATTGAATTGGGCGGTAGCTCAGTCAACCAGGCCCAATTTTTTAAGTTCTTTCTCGTAACGATTTACAAGATCATCCATGTTATCAATAACTGCTTGAACGGCTTCTGGTTTGGTCATATCAACACCAGCTTTTTTCAATTGCTCAACTGGATAATCACTGCCACCCGATTTCAATAGATTGATATAGTTAGCCATGGCTTGTTTTTTGGATTTGCGTGTTCCCTCATTCATCTGTTTGAAAAGGGCCGCTGAAGCAGCGTAACTCGTGGCATACTGGTAAACATAATAGGGAACAGATGAAAAATGGGGGATACGGGCCCAGGTTACATCATAGAGCTCATGATTCTCCATTGAATCCCCGTAAAAAGTGACCAGGACATCATGATAAACACTATTAAGAACATCTGCTGTAATTGGTTGGCCTTCTTCCACAAGTTTATGTACTTGATATTCATAATCTGCGAATAAAACCTGTGTATAAAAAGTTCCAGCAATATTATCGATGGCATGACTCAAGAGAACTAGACGCTCCTTAGGATCTTTACTATTCTTAAGCATATACTCCAATAAATGCGCTTCAGCCATGGTGGATGCGACCTCAGCAACGAACAACGTATAGCCGGAATTTGAGAACGTCTGAGCTTCATTGGCAAACATGGTGTGGACGGTATGTCCCATCTCATGCGCCAGAGTGAAGACATCATTGAGTGTATTGGTATAATTCAAGAGCATATAAGGATGTACTCCATAGAGTCCTGCCGAAAAGGCACCAGTGGTTTTACCTGGTGTTTCGTAAACATCAACCCAACCAGGTGAAAAGGCCTGGACCTGTTTTTTGCTATAGCTCTTGCCCAGAGGCTTTATTGATTTCTGGACCATTTTCGCCACACCATCGTAGTCATAGTCTTTTTCAAATTCAATGACTGGAATAGCTGAATCGTAACCGTCATATTCGTCAAGTTTCAGCGCTTCCTTACGCAATTTATGATAGCGTTGGAGTGGGGCAGTTCCTGCACGTCCCTGCTCAAGGAGATTCAAATAGACCTCTACAGGAATATTATTATTCCCTAATGTTCTTTCCAGTGTTGAACCATAGTTGCGTGCTTGAGCATACGCCCAATCACGTTGACAAATACCATCATAAGAGGCAGCGTAGGTATTGATATTTTCATTATACGTACTATTGCGTTCCAGAAAGGCGGCTTTACGGTCCTCATGATTTCTGGATGTAGCAAATATTCGACCAGCCTCGCCTTCGGATATCTGTACTTCATCTCCAGTGGATAGCTCAATGGTTCCAAACTTTATGTCGGCGGTTGATAGTTGGTTATATACGGTTCCGGGGGTACCACTGAGGCGACTGAAATAGGAAAGCAATCGTTCGCTCTTTTCGTCCAGTACATGGGCTTGTTGCCGGTAGAGATCTTCAATACCGAAGCGGTAGGGGGTTAGACCAGGTGTCTCGTTCAGCCAGGTTTCCATAGTTGACCATTCAATAGTCATCATTTCTGGAGCAAACCACGATGTAGCTGTACCGAATTTCGAAAAGAGGATACCGACTTTTTGGAGTTTTGCATAGATCTCGTTGTCACGATTATCCAGAGCACGAACCAGCCCAGCATAAGTTTGGACACGATCAGCGATTAGACTCAACTCTTCCCTCATGGTGTAGGCTTTGAGTAAATTCTGTGGACCACCTGACAAGCTGCCCTTGAGCATGCTAATCGTCCATCAAACCTTCAAGACGCTGGAGATCCTGCTCCCAGGCATCCCAATCGCCATAAATATCGCTCATTTTCCATTTATACTTGGTATCGATATCAGCTCTCTCTTTTGGAGCTGCTATTAGAACCTGGGCAGAGAGGATCAGCAACAGCAAAAGCGTACAGTTCTTGAAAAACGTTTTCATGGTATACTCCATTTATAAAACAATAGTTGTATTGATCATGACAGGCGGCTTGTCACGCCCCCAACCCTTGGGGATTATCAGTGATCAAATTATAATAAAACAGGGGGGTATGCATCCAAAGGATTATAACGAATTTATTCTCGAGATATGGGATATGGAAGGTCTTGAATTGTGATAGCTATGATTTTCACAATTTTACTGGTATTATGACCAATTCTGTTGTTTATTGATTTCGCTAATTGAAAATGGGGGCGACCTGGTTTCGACGGGATGACGAAGACCATTGGCTGCATGTAGTGTTTTCCCAAAATCACTTTAAAAAATTGGACGCCAATTATAAACGGCGAATCTAACTACGCACTAGCTGCTTAATTAAATAGTAGCTCGTTCCTTCTCTGCTCTTGCCCATTGGCAGGGTCTGGGGCGTCGCTAAAATGGGATCGGAGACTCATTCGTCAACGGTGGGAATCTTAAACTTAGTTGAATAGTCGTTATAAGATCCAGTCCGGAGGAGCTGTAACGGTGAATTTAAAGTTCGGAATAAACATGTAGAGGCTGATCGGCTTTGCGTTTCGGACGGGAGTTCGATTCTCCCCGCCTCCACACCTTTGATTTCTTAGAGGTCACCGC
>JABIFX010000034.1 GCA_018650445.1 Fidelibacterota bacterium | reverse complement strand
TGGAGGATCCAGATTCAGTGCGTCAATAATACTTGTCAAGGCAGCCCTATTGGTGTGGCAACCCTCACAGGTATAATCTGTCAAATCTCCCTCACTGGTGGGATTAATGGCATCACAACTCATAAAAGAGAAACTCCACACCAGAAGTGTGGTAATCCATAATTTTTGTATTAATCGCATTTGAATTTCACCGATAGTATTTTTTTTAGGTTTTCAACATTGAGAACCTGCTGGTAAACCACACAGGTTCTACAATTCTCTCCTTTAATCCGACAAGGCGTATCATCAAAGTCCCAGCAGGGTCTACAACTTCTATCCCCAGCAGGGCAAGTTTTATAGTCTTCCAGGCCACAAGGTTTCATCTCGTGACAGGGAAGCATGGAAAGGATGTAGCGGATGCCAGCAAAATTAAGTTTGTTCTCATGAATCTGTTTTTGAATACAAGTTATCCATTCAATATCAGAATCAGTATAGCGTCTGTGACCGGAGTCCAACTTGAGGGGAACGAGTAAGCCCTCACGTTCATACAAACGAAGGCTCTCTACAGAAAGATTTAATCTATGTGCAACTTCCCTTGGTGTATATACTTCTTCACCCTTGGAAGGGATGTCAGAGGTTTCAGTATTAGGAATTATGCTCATATAATTTATCTGTATTCTAAAATACTGTATTTACAAAGTGCGTGCCAAAAAACGGGTGTAATTGCTAATGATTCGCATTTGGGTCAATTAAGGGGGGGGAGCTGTCGCCAACAAAATTTATAGTGCAATAATAACCGCGCTTTGAATCAGCTGATTTTGGCGAGTATCTATCTTGTCAACTAGTTATTCCGCGGCATTTCTCTGAAATTCGAGAAATAATTCTCGCAAGTGAGAGTGACTAAAATGGTAATATTTATCTCTTCCCTCCAGCATAGAATCATTTGGCAGAACCCGTTTTGGGGGAAATATTGAAGCATGGAGCATCTCAAGCAATTGCCAGGAAAATCAATAGACTCGAGCTTTTTTGACCGGGAACCCCTTCATGTGGCCAAATCTCTTCTTGGAAAAATCATTGCTGTCCGTCATTCCACCAGTTGGTTAATGGCTAGAATCATTGAGACAGAGGCCTATTATCGCAGAGAAAAGGCCAGCCACTCTTCTCTTGGATTCACAGAAAAGAGAAGGGCTCTGTTCATGCCCCCCGGCACTATATATATGTATTATGCTAGAGGTGGGGATTCTCTCAACTTTTCCTGTCGCGGTGAGGGAAATGCTGTCCTCATCAAATCTGGATACCCAATCAGTCTGAAAGGGGATGGTATCGATACCCTTTCAATCATGCAGAGCAATAATCCAAATCGAAATGGCAGCAGACGCTCCATTACCAAACTTTGTACTGGACAAACTCTGCTGTGCAAATCCCTTAACCTCAAAGTAAGTGAATGGGATTCAAAACAATTAACCCCGCACTCCCTGGAGCTATGGGATGACACCTACTTTCCAGAAAAGATCATTCAAACCAAGCGGCTCGGGATACCTCATGGTCGGGATACTCATTTACCCTATCGGTTTATTGACTTGCACTACGCCGATTTCTGCACAAAAAACCCACTTCGAGTTAGAAACTTTCAGATGGGGCTAGATTACACTATCTTGCAGCCATGAAAAATCGAATTGCATACATATTCCTGCTCATTCTCATTTGCCTCCTCCCCCTGCTTGCAGGTCAGGAATTATCATTGGAGGAACAGCTACAAGAGCAGGGTCTGGTGAACATCCACACACTGGCTCCCGATATTCTGGTTGAGTTGAAGTACTCCACTTCAGACAATTTCCTTGGAGCAGATACTTATGGTGAATTGGAAAATTGCTATCTCCAGCCCAAGGCCGCAGCCATGCTTAAACAGGCCCAGGACTTACTCAAGAAATTACATCCTGAGTTAACCCTGCTGGTTTACGATGGCGCCCGCCCTCGTTCCATTCAGCGAAAGATGTGGGCTCTGGTAGTGAATACACCCTCCCAGGACTATGTTGCCAATCCTGATAGAGGGTCGGTACATAACTTTGGCTCTGCAGTGGATCTTACTATTGCCACTACTGATGGGGTCCCATTGGATATGGGTACCGCTTTTGACTATTTTGGCAAATTGGCCCAACCACGTCATGAAGCTCGCTTCTTGACAGAAAAAAAGCTAACTCAGGAGCATATCGAAAACCGTCACCTCTTGAGAGATGTGATGACTCAAGTTGGCTTTCAATCTATCTCCATTGAATGGTGGCACTTCAATGCGGTGCCTGTCAAAGTTGCCCGTTCTCAATATCGAATTATTGAATAAGGATATCTTAATGCTCCCCCAAATGAAATTGATTATTCCCCTTGTCCTTGTGCTGGTTTGTGGAACTACTGCCAGCAGCATGTCAAAAAAGGAACACCTCCCCACTGATGAATTCGCCAGACGCAGAGCAATTTTTCTGGAGGAATTGCGTGAACTGGACGCCTGTGCAATTTTTCATACTGCACCACATTACGAACGTAATCATCATGTTGAATATCCCTATAGACAGGACTCAGACTACTTTTATTTGACAGGCTGGACCCAAATGGAGGGAGTATTGGTCCTCACACCACAAGAAAACCCAGATGATGGTGCAGAAGTGTCGCTGTTTGTACCACCCAGGAACCCAAAAAAGGAAGTGTGGACCGGTCCCAAACCTGGAATTGATGAAGCCATGGTTCTACCTGGCATTGATCAAGCATATGATTATGGAGATTTTTACACTCATTTGGGGGAACTGATCAAAGGATACAATCGATTGGTCATTTCTTATGGCAGCAACTTAGTTTTTGAGCATGAATTTGAGGAAAATTTTGAACTCATCGACAGTCGTCCCAGCATAGTCCAGGAAGCATCCTCACTCCTTAAATCACATCGCTTGATCAAATCTGGCACTGAAATTAATGCTTTGCAAAAAGCTATCGATGTGACCCATCAATCTCTGGAGGAAGTATTACCATTGATTCCTGCATTAAAATTTGAATATGAGGTGCAAGCTGCCATTGAATATGGTTTCGTAAAGCGTGGATCTGAACGCCTGGGGTTTCCATCCATCATTGGAGCAGGCAAAAATGCTACTTACCTCCATTATGAGGGCAAGCACGGCGAACTCACTGGAGGAGATCTTCTATTGATGGATGTTGGAGCCGAGTGGAAATACTATTCGGCTGATATCAGCCGTACCGTTCCTATCTCTGGTAAATTTAGTCCTGAGCAGAGGGCCATCTACCAACTCGTACTTGATGCCCAGACAGCCGCTATTGAAATAGTGAAGCCTGGGGTTTCCTGGCGTGGACCTCATGAAACAGTTGTACAAGTTATCACCGCCGGGCTAGTTGATCTGGGATTACTCGAAGGGGTTCCAGCCGATCTCATCCAAGCTAAGGCCTATCGTAAATTTTTCATGCATGGATCCTCGCACTGGCTGGGTTTAGATGTCCATGATGTCGGTGGTTGGCTGGATACCAATGGCCAAACGCATCAATTAAAAGCCGGGATGGTACTTACAGTAGAACCTGGAATTTATATTAGCGAATCTGAAGATGTGGATTCCAAATGGTGGAATATAGGTGTACGTATTGAAGACGATGTATTGGTAACACAAAAGGGACACCGTGTTTTAAGCCAGTCTATACCTAAAACTATTCAGGAGATTGAGACTCTGATGCAGCCCTGATAGGCTGCTGATTTCTCAATAAGTTAAACGTTTGACATGCGAATAACTCCCGTCTATATTGCGCGGCTTTGACAATGAAGATAGTACTGAACACATTGCCGAGAGGCAAATCAGAGCAGATCTTTGACAGCGTAGCACAGCTACAACAAGATAAAAGCATCGAGTGGAAACCACTCCAGTTTGAATTGAAGTTAGGCATCG
>JABIFX010000209.1 GCA_018650445.1 Fidelibacterota bacterium | reverse complement strand
AGCACTCTACCTGGACAATCAACACCGGGTCATTACCTTCGAAACTCTATTTACCGGTACCATTGATGGGGCTTCAGTTCATCCTCGAGAGGTGGTTCGTAGCGCCTTGCAACATAACGCAGCAGCGCTCATTTTTGCTCACAACCATCCTTCCATATGTAGTCAGCTGTTTTAAAACACTTAGCAAAGAATGGATAAATATTCATACCCGCTTTTGTACCCGCTTTTGCAATTTCACCCCCCCAACCAGCACACCACGCTCATCAACCAACCTGAGTGGCAGCGGCACGGCCCACCATATAAAACTGCGGATATAAAAAACGCGCTCACCATCGAAAGACAGCGCATGTTGCGCTTGAATAAATCAGGAGACCAATCGCTTATAACAGAACAGCCATGGTAGAGTATCAAGTAGATTCATCAGGACAAACCATAATGCCATCTCCTTGGGAAAAAGAAGAGTTTAATGCTGCGCTCGAATGGGAAAGAAAAGCTAGAGAAGGCTTACTTAAGCCAATCCCATGTATTTCAGGTTGGATGGATATTTGTGGCTTTGGATCACGACTAGAATCTGCTGCATGGGATTTACAAAAACTTCAAACATCCGGAATGGTAAACATACTTAGTGAAGCTTATTCAAGAGTAGGCCACCCGCTATGGACAGGAGTTTCCCCAGCACCACATGAAATTATTCTGGTACTAAACGATGGTATTGCACGTACGGTTGATCTACTTCATCCAGAATACACTGATGCAGTTCAGGCCATTTTTTATGTTCGTAATATTGTGCTCGCGCATTTGAACCTGCTGCGCCTGACTCACAAATCTAAGCTTGGGGTTCGCGCTGTAATTGCTGGCGGTGAACGCATTCAATTTTCACCAACGCAATTCACAGGAAACATGATCCTCCATCATGAATATCCCCCCAGTAAAATTGGGAAAAAGTTACTAGATCAGAATTTCCTGTATAATCCAGCTGAGATCCAAATGAATACTGCTTTTGCAAAAGCATACACAATCGACTCAAAGGGCAGCAAATACGGATTCACTATCAATGGGTTATTTTTAGAAGAGTCTTTTTTCGATAAAATCTCGATAATTGAAGGGCTAGAAATTGATATTGGTGAGTCATCAATCTTAATGACCCGCAGCCAGCTTTCCGACTTAAGACTATCAATAAAAGAAACTATAGACTTCAACTACCTTGGGTTACAAACCAAAATCTATTCCATTGATGCAGTCACAGTGGGAACCCTAGAAAGCGAAGAAACTTTCATCGATCTTGTCAACTTCGGGATATAACGACATGGAGTATAGCCCCGAATTTTCAAAACGACTCATTGAGGCTGCAGAGGCACTTGTACAAAAATCAGGCAACAAAGATGAAGCCCATCGAACCATCTTGTATCTCAGCTCTCTGTCATGTGAAATTAACCTAAAAGCACAGCTTGAACACTTGGGCTATACACCTAGAGAATTAAGGGGGTTTTCTCATAACCTCAATGACCTCCTTAGACTGGTCTGTGACTGCCGCTTTAAAGACAGCAGCCAATCTGCATCAGCATTACGTAGCAAAACCGTTTTACCTGGCACAGAAAATGGAACTGTAGGCACGCTGCTAACAGCAGAAATCTCTGGAGCATCAAAATACCCCAACGAAATTCGCTATGGGGAAATTATTCAGCATTATCCCCCTACAGCAATGTTGGAGTGCGCAAGGATTGTGAACCTGTGGTGTGAAGAAAATAGGGATAATTTATATATTCCAGAATAGGCCAGCCACCATGAATGAACTAAGAACATAGAGTTGAGGAAGTAACGCCACTTTCACACCAGAACAGGTGCTCCTCTACATCCTCTTCAATACCCAATCTGTGGGGCTACTGGCTCCCCCTCTGTACCTAGTCTATACATAGGAGGGCTCCTTACTTTGGGAGTGGCACAGCCCCACCCAAGTTATCATGACTCCATTGATGGTTGGTGCTGTCAGCCTCTTCATCTACACTTTGCGAGACTACGACTCTGCGGAGTTCTTTGGAGCTCGACAATGGAAGAACGAAATCCGCACCATTGAAGATCAGGAACGGTTTGTAACCTCCCCCATGCATCGGTTTGTGCGCCACCCTTAGTACTTCCTGCTACTTGTGGTGCTCTGGACCCAGGAGGTGGATACTGCGCAAAACTACTGACTGCTATTCTGTTCTCCCTCTATGTGGTCGTAGGGTCACGCATGGAGGAGAGGAAGCTGGCTCGTTACTACCCAACTATCTATCCACGATACCAGTCTGCAGCACCTGCCCTGCTCCCAAACCCATTTAAATTTTTGAGCAAAGAGAGAGCCCAATAGCTACTTCAGTAGTTTTGCTGCGAGAATATAACTTTCCCAAATCTTGAGAGCTTTTCTACTGGACAGTCATCCACTCTAGCGCAGGCTGTCTAGCAGAAAAACATTTCACATTCCAAGGGTACTCACGTGGATAGTTCGCCAAATCTTTAACCACCATTTCTGTGGCGGATGAGTAGACCAATTCAGCTATGGCTTTGAGCCCTTTAAGTGACCCAATGTGTGGATGTGCCTCTGGGGTATACGAGTAGGAGTTGATCCGGTTCACCATAACGGAAAATGAGTCATCCAGATTATTCAGGAGCCACTCATGAATGAGCCCCAGCATCTGAAGGTTCACCTCAATATCGCCATCAATAACCAGCTCAGCAATATCTGAGCGCAGCTTGATAATCGTTGCAAATGGTAGCTGGTGGATCTCTTCCATTGAAGAGCATTATAAGAAGGGTTACTCTGCAGAATCAATACCAGCACAGTGAAATAGTTCGTAACATTTAAGCATATTACAACAGTCATTAGCAGTCATTCTGTAACATTCTGTAACACTTCAACAGTTGCACTACTCACCCTGTCGCGGCACTATCGATCACATGAAAACAATCCTCTCCATCCTGTTACTGACTTCAGCATTCCAGGCACCTGCAGCCTCTCTCTCTGAGGTAGTAGAGAAAGAGTGCCCAGGAGAGACCAACGTAGAGATCAACGGTGTTGTTGCCCCCTGCATCTTCAAAGATTACGTGGTGGTGTTCGATACCTCAAAGCACTGGGCCGAAGCTATGGCAAAGGCTATCGAGTTGGGATACAAAACAGGCCGGGTTGGCGGTGTTGTACTGATCGGATCCAAGAAGGATAAAGGCTATCAGAGGGCGAAGGAGCTGATCTACGGTATGCCTATCCCTATCGAGCTGAACTCTCTGAAGCTGAAACATGGGATCTGAATACAAGGATGAAACGCCAGATCAGTTTGCTGCTATCAACTGTACTGTTCGCACACTCAGCGAATACCTTGGCAGATCAACCATTCAGGAGTGCCAAAAAGAAGCTGGTTAAAGCCTACCAACAGCACCCTAATGCCACAACATTTTACTGTGGCTGCAGCATCAACTGGGTAGGCAAGAAGGGTATCCCTGATGCGAGCAGCTGTGGGTATACGCCTCGTAGACAAATCACAAAAAAGGGAAACCCTAATCAGCGTGCTGGGCGAGTCGAGTGGGAGCATGTTGTGCCTGCTTATTGGTTCGGCTCTCAGCTTCAGTGCTGGCAGTCCGGCGGCAGAAAGAACTGTAAAAAAGATCCCCAGTTCAGAAAAATGGAAGGAGACATGCATAATCTCCGTCCCGCAATCGGTGAGCTGAATGGTGATCGCTCCAACTATCGCTTCTCTATGATCGAGGGGGAGCCACGCCTATATGGGCACTGTGACTTTGAAGTGAGTTTCAAATCCAAGAAAGCTGAACCCCCTGAAGAAAAAAGGGGAGATATTGCTCGAACCTACTTCTACATGGCTGACAGGTACGGCCTCAATTTATCAAGCCAACAGCAGCAACTGTTCAATGCCTGGTCCAATAGTGATCCCGTCGACACATGGGAGCATGAGAGGAATAGCATGATAGAGAGAATACAAGGGAACAGTAATCATTTCATCAACTAAGGTATGAGTACCAATAAAGATCTAGCCACCGCCCTCTCTGTCACTGACTCCCTGCTCAGTACAGCCTCCATGGGTGATACCGTGGAGGCTCTACGGATTGCCTGCCTCATGCTTGCCGAGCATCAACGAACTCAAGGTGAGATACCTATGGAACGAATCTTTACTGCGCTTGAGACTGAAGAGATTGATGAAGATACCGAAGAGCTGCTGTTGATGGGCTTTCAGAATCTGGCTGGGGTACTTGGTTCAGTTATGCACGGCAACATTGATAACAGTCCGGTACATTAGGAGCCGTAAATGGGTAAGGGGGCACATTGCCAAAGTTGTGACATACCAATGAGTAACTCTGAAATCACGTACGGGACAGAGAAAGATGGATCTGAGTCTGCTGAGTATTGTTCGCGCTGCTATGTGAGAGGAGATTTCACATACCAGACTGAAGATGTGAGGGAGTACCAAGCTTTTGTCATAGACCGAATGGTAGATACTGGGTGGTGGCGACCCATAGCATGGTTGCTGACAAGACAGATACCCAAACTGGGCCGCTGGAAGAGCATGTAAGAGTCCACAACCAATCATCAACCCACCCATCAAAGCCTATGGCCCTTGCTATGTGACCAATTGATCGGTGAAGGAACCCCTGGGCTGGTTGGATGGCTACCGATTATCGCACTGGGTCTCTACCGTGCATCTGCCGATAACGCTCAACATACCAATCAGGTAACGGCGGACCATCATCAAAAAGATACTCAGCAATCAAGCGTACTTGATCAGAGTCATACCCCAGCTTCGGCATTACTCCAAACCTACGCAATGCACCAGGCATTAAAGTCTGACTGGCATCCGGCTCCCACACCCAGTCGACTATTCGCTCAATGAATTCGTCCCGGTCGGAGTAGGTACCCTTTACATGATTGATAACGGCAAACATTGGAGGAGCCTTCGTAGGCATACCTTCTGACACATGGCACGTTGCACACAGTTTCTCAAATAATGCTTTGCCGGTTGCGTTGACTGATAACGGGGTTGAAGCCAACGACAAGGCAGTCAGGCCAAGTAGCGTTCTCTTTACGGATATCTTCATCATGCAGTATCAATACGTTCGTAATTACTTGGGGATAAAGAATATCATGATTGACTCCCAAGAAGAGGCAATAACCACCTGTCCTGCACACAATCAAGCATGCACCTTTTTCCTGTAACTATAAAATCTCAAACAGTTGACAACTTCGACACAGACAAGCACTGTGAGTCAGGTAGGAGCAACACTACCTACAGCCGAGCTGTTTCCATAAGCTCAGAAACCGAGATACCCAGCGCATCAGCAACCTTCTTGATGTTAACTAATGCCAGATTATGCTCGCCACGCTCTATACCCCCCATGTACGACCTATCAATACCAGCTAAGTCAGCTAGGGCTT
>JABIFX010000039.1 GCA_018650445.1 Fidelibacterota bacterium | reverse complement strand
TGGAGTACATCACCATGTGGTACAACAGTGATCGGCTGCATTCGTATCTTGGATACATGAGTCCCAACGACTATGAGCAGCAGGTGCTGGAGTGGGAAAAAGTGGCTTAACTCTGTGTGCAGTAGGGGTTGACCACGTCAAATGGTTTCCCGAATGTCTCAACTGCTATGGATGGAAAGTCTGCAAAGACTGTCCTGGAGCAGGAAAACATCTCCTTACTGATTCTCGATATCATGCTGCCTGGTGAGGATGGGTTCTCCATTGCAAAGAGTATCCGTGAAAACAGCTCTACCCCCATCCTAATGCTCTCTGCACGAACAGATACCCGTGACAGAATTCACGGCCTTGAAGTCGGTGCTGATGATTACCTGATCAAGCCCTTTGACCCCGCTGAGCTTCTAGCCAGAATCCACGCTATTCTGCGTAGGGTTCCTGCCAATGAGATCAACATCAAACAGAGTATACGCTTTGGCAAAGTGACACTGCACATGCCAGAGAGAGCCATTGAGAGAATAGGCTATCCGACCCTCCCACTGACCAGTGCAGACTTCAAGCTGCTGCCCCTCTTTCTGGACAAGCCAAACCAGCTACTAACTCGAGAGAGTATTTCTTCTAGCCTTGAAATTAAAGCAGGCTCTGCGCTACGAATCGTTGATGTACGCATCAGCCGTCTACGTAACCGCATTGGAGACCATACCGGAGCCATCATCCAGACAGTTCGCAATGCGGGGTACATATTTCCTATGACAATAGAGTATCTCAATGATAGCTAGCACAGGATTGATACCTTTCCCCAGAGCAGATTGAGGATAACGTGGTGGTATCGTGGGCACAGTATTACTGGGCAGGTACATTCACATAATAACCCTTATTCGCTTCCATTTTAATCAGGTTATTTAAGAACATTGGCACATCACTAGAAAAGCTTTTCCAGCCCCCATCCCAGTGCCAGACCGAAGAGGCATTGTGCTCATCCACGAAAGACTTGATGCCTCCCATATCATCAGCATTATTACCCCCAATTAAGTTCCAGCCTGCTGACAGATTGTAGTCTGTATAAACAGCATTGACTTGATCTATAACTACATCCTTAACCTTAGTCCATGTTGCTGTCTGCTTGTATCCTTGAGTACTGCTGAAATCAATGTAAGAAACGATATCACCACTGTCATTCTGAACTAGAGTACCTGTGTACGCATTTCCTGATGCACTATAAATAGTTAAATCTTCCCCAGACAATGTATATGAGCCAATCAATGCTGACCCACTACCTGACACAGATGCTCCTGCAATCAAAACCTCGTCATCCAGAGCAAGCAGACCTTCTATTGAAGAAAGATCGCTTGAATGGAAGGCAGCCCCATTATCATACGCAACGGTGATGTCTTTTAATTCATAAAAACCATACAAAATATTATCTGTTGAATCCATTACTGAAGCGACATCAATCCCACAAGATGCCGGATCACTGTGACAAGCAAGCTCCTTTACAGATACTGCATTTGACACCGCAGCATCTATATCAGTCTGCGTAAATCCAGACTGAACAGTCACCACAAGAGGATCAGTGCCAGCAGTAAATTCCTGTATGCTTGTGAATCCATCACCATCATTATCTGAAGAAGCTGAAGAGGTTAAATTACCAATACGGCCAGTTTCCCACTCATCTGGAAGGCTATCAGCATCAGCATCTTGACTGTAGAGCGCATCAACGGGAAAAGCATCGAGCACGTCTGGAACCAAATCATTGTCAGCATCTGCCGTGTATTGAGAGCTGTCAACTTTGCTCATTACAATTATCGAGTAAGTGTCATCTGGTTTGACTGCTACAACTTTTGCAGCGGTGGTCGACTCCTCGAGCAGGTAACTTTTGATAACGGCACTGCCCGTTGTGATCATTAATGTCTTGCTATCAGAACCCAGCGACCATTTAGCAAACCCTTCTATATAACCACACAGGGAGTAACGAGTGCCATCAGGGTAGAAGGTGTATTCACAATTATCAGCGTATGCAGCATCATTGACTTCAGTCCAAGTAACAGTAGTTGGCAGTGAAGAGAGATCTCTTTCAATTGGTAATGATGCAAGCCAGCCTGTAGGGATGTCGACATCTAGGTAGCGAGCATATTGGTTTGTCAGAGGATTCCATGCATCAACTACTGAGGCATCTCCTTGAAACTCATAGGCACCAATATCTACAGAGGAGCCCATAATTCTTGGGTTGTGTTCGATGTCGAAATCAGTCAGATTTGGTGCGCTATTATTTCCTTGATCAATCAAGGGGGAGATATTGCTAAGGTGGTAATCGCCATTAGACTCATCAATAAATACTGCGTCAATTTTGAAATAGTTAGTATCAGTCACTTCGGTTATCTTAGTCTCTATATCAATAGAGACACTATCAAGACCTAAAGAAAAACTATTGTTTCCTAGTGTTACATGAGATCCAATATAGTCGTCATTACCGTCATTAAGTATTGATACACTACGAGAGTATGCATTAATAATGTTGTTGTAAATAACTATTTCAGAATTATTATTTTGAAAAGATGCTCCAATAGCGAAGGTGTAATTCAGTATGGTATTATTAATGATTTGAGCAGATTTTATTCCGTTTGATATGGAAAGCGCACTAGTAGATGGAGTGAGTTCTCCTTCCATTGTAGGGCCTGTCAATAGATTGTTGATAAATATGAGACTGCCAGAATTGTTGCCATAAGTAGTGTCACTAAGATATATAGACACCTTTGTGTTTCCGGTAATAACGTTCCCTCTAAATGTAAATAACCTATCTTTCTTTGTGTCAGCATACACACATCCTCCCATGCGTACCGCACTTGCATGAAGTGAATCATTATTTGTTATTGTGTTTCTGATAAAACTTGCACTTCCATTCGTGCAAATCCCACCCCCTCCTGTAGAAGTTGCTTTATTATAAGTGCTGTTGTTAGAAATGATATTTTCAGAGAGAGTAATTGTTGAATTGTTATCAGAATAAACGCCTCCACCAGTCAATGCTGTATTCTCTATTACTGTATTATTTTCCAGAGTTACCTCTGTAAACCCATGAATGCTAATACCACCCCCAAAACCATGGCTCGCCGTATTGTTTTTAATGTCATTATTTTCAATAAAAGAATCTCCCCATATAGATAAACCACCGCCATTACTTTTGGTGGAATTGTTCGAAATTAGATTGTCACTAATTTGGGATCTACCAGCAATAAAGGCACCACCACCACCATCATAAGTATCAGCTATATTCGATATAATCCTATTGCTGATGAGTCGCACTAGCCCCCCTGTTTCAATACGAGCGCCACCTCCTCTTTTCAAAGTATTTCCGTTTTGTATCGTGATCCCGCTGACTGTAATATCACTAGAAGCAGTAGATGCCATTAAAGTAAGCGAACGACCATCATAATCAGCATCAACCACAGTATTTGCTGGATCAATCAATCTGGACTCGCACTCTGATATATACCCGCCTAATAGAGATAGGGTTGTAGACTCAACTGACGCATAAAGAAAGTTACCAACATAAGTACCCTGAACAACCTGAACAATATCATCCTCTCCATTATTTTGAGCAGTCGTTAAGGCAGCCTGTAATTCAGTTGCTGTAGACACACAGAAATCCTCAGCCACTACGTTGTGACTGAGCATTCCGATAATTAGAATACTGAGCAGATTGAGGGTTATGTAGTGACGTAGAGGAATTAACATTACATTACTACTGGCTAGTTACATTCACAAAATAGCCTTTATCTGCACTCATGCTCGTCAAGCCATTAAGAAAAGTAGGTGTACCGTCAATATAGCTCTTCCATTTCAGCCCATCCCACCCCCACACAGAGTTAGCATTATGATCATCTAAGAAGGACTGAATAGCAGCAGAGTCAATGGCATCCATACCACCAATTAGGTTCCAGCCAGAATTTATAGAGTAAGAAAACACTCTTGTATCGCCAGCTTCGGATTCAGATTCAGCAATGACAGGAGCAATACCGCACGATAGGGGACTCGCTTTACAGTAATTCATCGTATTGCTTACTGCCAGGTCGATATCCCCCTGCTTAAATTTAGCTTCTGAGGTATCCGTAAGTTCAGCGAAAGAGGTAATAACTACAGGATCAGTATTACTAAGATATTCTTGTAGATTGGTAAACCCATCTTCATCGTAATCATTTAAATGATCGTATTCGATAGTACCAAAATGGTCCTCTTCCCACTCATCAGCAAGATTATCACGATCTAAATCGAAGGCATAATCGGAGTTAAACGGGTAGTCGTCTATCTCATCAACTACACCATCACCATCATAATCTGAGTTGTTTTTCATGGTTACAGTATATTGATAATCCACAACCTCTTCACTATCTAGCACATTATTAACATACTGTGTGCTGGTACCAGTGCGCTCAACAACTCCACTACTTGTATTGTAGACATATTCATAACTCGATACTGATTCATAGCTTGATGGTGTGTCGTTATGATAAAAAACGGCTGTGTCTGTGCTTGAGCTATCTGTTGTAATTTTGATCATATCTATCCCCTCATACTCATAGGAAGCATAAAATGAATATGCACTAGTACTGTGCGCATTACTGTATGAGAAGGAGGTCAATCTACCATCAAAACTATAATTAGATTGAATGATAATTTCAGAAGATGGACTTTCAGGGTTAGTTGGTGAACTCACTAAGGTAAATTCTATTAACCTATTTTCAGTGTCATAACTATATTCCGCACGATAAGTAGTGAAGACAGATCCGGAGTCATCACGGTTCTCAATCGACATCGGACGTCCCATCGGGTCATGATCCGTAGCAATTGAATAATGCGTTCGCACCTGAAGGTCATATGAAACAGAACTAGCGTCAGGCTCCGTGTTACTCCCCCAGATTTGAGTATTTTTAGAAGTAACAGAGTTTAGCTGATTGTTAATATAGTCGAGAGTACACATTATGTATCGCCCATGCTCATCAATATAACCACCTACAGTCATATGCTTGTTCTGATACCTATCTGATTCCAGATTGCCATGACTATTGAAAGACATTATTCTTCTATCACTAATTGTATTGCTCTCATCAACCTTACTATAGTCATAGATAACTGTTTTGTTTGCAAGACTAAGAAGCTTGTAAATTGGATCCAATGTGATCGTTTGGAAATCAAAAACACAACCGTACACTCCCTGCGGTGCAATTATGATGAGAAGGAAGAGAATGAAGTGTTTTATGAGATTCATCATAAAGTATCTACTGCTGTGGCATTTAGATATACATGATGAGTTGCTATAGATGCATGATACATATTTCAAGGATACAATAACCACAGATGGTCGATCAACATATTTCAATATGTTACAAAACACCTAAAAACTACACTGAAAATCCAGCATAATTTTTATAGGATTTTTATAGAGATTAACTGTGTCTCCCTGCGTGTGTCACCCCTTCCCCACCGCCTCTCTGAAAGCTACCCCTTCCCCGATTCGTAACCCACAGAACCGATCTCAAAACGATAACCCCGGTATGGGACCCATTCGATTAAGCCCCGTATCAATGAAGTTACCCACAGTTCGAGCTGTAAAGGGCTCTTTTCCCCGTGGATAACTTCATCGATGCTCAGTGCAGCCTGTAACAGGCTTCATATGACTCACTACCGCACAAGCCATCGACAGTGGATCCGCAACGGTGGATCGTTAACAGCCATTATGATCGGTGTTCTGTTACCACTACAGCAGACTGTGTAACCACAGACTGCCTTCGTTACAGTGACTCTCAGACGGTATGACCAACAGCCTACGGCAGATGGTCGGCGGCCTCCCTTCGGTCGGCAACGATTGACCCACTGCGTGAGTCAATATTCGCTACGCGCTCGCTATCGCTCCCTACTACGCTCATGGTGCTCATTCCAGCGCTACACTTCGGCGAGCATCCTCGTGCCTGTCTGACATGAATACTCCTTATCCGCAATCGCTAGCGCGACTGTCCGGCTATCGCCCGGGATAAGGGGGTATTATGTCATCGGTCACTACGGCTGCATTTCGCCTCGCGTATCGCTTACATTCGCTGTGCCAGCTTTAGCCAACGGCAAACGGCGCTATCTGGTGGGGGTTATCCGTTAACCTGGTCTTTGAGACTTTTACCTGCCTTGAATGACGGCAGGCGTGATGCTGCAATCTGAATAGTCTCACCAGTTTTAGGGTTACGACCTTGGCGAGCTGCGCGGTCAGATACTTTAAAGCTACCAAAGCCGGGAAGCTGGATAGTATCGCCAGCGGTTAGTGTGTCACCCACTACATCTGTGAATGCATCCAGCATAGACTTTGCATCACTCTTGCTAACACCAGCTTTATCAGCGATCTGGTCAACCATTTCTGTTTTGTTCATCTTCTCTCTCCCGTACTTATTGTGAAAGGCAGGGAGTTTACAGCAACAGCGGCTTGCAGGAGGCGATCAGTGCACTGCGTCCGGCAATGAGTCAACGGGTAGGTCAAACAGGTAACAGCCTCGCAATGCTCGATACCCCTTCAATGTAAATCTTGTAATAAACCCAGTAGATAGCACCACCGATCACCAGCAGCATCACTACCGACCCCGATGGACCGAAAAGCCCTTTACCTGTTGCGTATGATCTTTCAATCATCACCTCAATTGCTGGTGAGATCACAAAGCCAACGAGAGAGAAGCCAATCACGAACAGCGTAATGATGGCTCCTGTTAGCAACAATGGGTCACTGATAACGGACTGCAGCCGGAAGATAGCAATATCCTCTACCGCATTGAGCAAGAGAAGTGAGACCGGAAGGACTAGGTATTTTCGTATGTTTCGTCTTTTCATATATCAATGCAGTGAATCAACATCCAATCCAGCCATTGACAACAAACTCACTATCAGACATCTGTTCAAGCTGCTCTAATTTGTGGAAGCCCACAGAATCTACCTGTTTCTGTTGTGGAGCATAGAGACCAAGCAGCTTACCAAGCTCACGTATTGCAGCCACCTCCTCAGTGGCTGTGACAGCCTTACGGTGGGCCTCCAGCAACATCGATACCAATGCATCACGCTCAATACCCCATTCTTTCTGTAGGCGCTCACGCTCCTCCTGAATGGCTACCTGTACGCCGGGGTGATGAAACAGACGATGACCAGTAATCCGAGCGCGATTAGCTGGATACCCAGCAAGTCTAGCAGCCTGTGCCCTTGAGTCTGCCGTCACCATGTAACGGGCAAAACGTTTCATCTTGTTGTTAATGGTTCTCATTACGTTCTAGTATACCATAAGGTAGCAGGTAGATTAGTCTTGTTTTTTTACCTGCTACCACCAAACCGCAGCGAGAATGCGGGTTGTGCAAGGTTGCAGGTAAAGCAGGTGAAAACGACTTTTTTTACCAGAGTGGAGAGAGAGAATATATATTTAACTTTAATATTTACCTGATTTACCTGCAACCTTGCACAAGTATGATTCAGAATGCGGTTTCAGGGTAGCAGGTAAGGTAGCAGGTAAAACTCTCCCTGCTACCTCTCCCATGGGTAACGCTCCCTAATGACATCATAAAAAAGATAAGTGGGCAGAGAAAGCCCCCCAATCCCACCTTTTGGTTCAAATGGGGAGCAATCACCTTCCCCCCAATCCCACTGGTAGTCACCACCCAACACTTTCTTCTCAAATACTGACCGCATCACCGTAAGGGGGGCCAATACATACTTACGGTCAGAGCTACCCTCTGACCGAAGCCCCGGCACCACCTTTGCTAGAAACTTACCCAATGCTACAGCATCGCTTCTAACAATAAGGCCACGCTCCCTCTGGTAAGCAATAAACGCTTTCCCTACATCAGACCTAGTAATACTCAGCCGACGTTCAGATTTAGGAGTGACAGCAAGATGCTGGTTTTCACGATCAATACGATACTTTTTCAGCTCTTTGTACTCAAAATCATTTTGACCTGGTACTGCAATAACACGCTCCGACAACACCTCAAACCACCACTGCTCCAATGGTTCAAGACTAAGCTGAATCTGTTCTTTCAGAGCGTCCGTAACTGGAGGCTCACGCAACTCAACATCAATCTCATGGTTCAACAGGAAGTAAAGTAGCGCCTCACGGCCACCATTATTCATATGATTCTGTAGCTTCTCGAAGTATGCGAAATCCTTTTTGTGCTTATTGGATACATCGAGCACAAACCAGCGGCGCTCATCGCCAGACGCGGGGACAGCCCAATCACTATTGGTGGTCATCATGATCCGCAAGTAGGAAGGAATTGAGACTGGATCGAACCCCTTACGCTCCAACACCGCCGTTGGCTCAGTCACAAGGTTCTTCAGCACTCCTTCCGCTTTCTTATCACCAGCCCACAGCGCCTCATCAGCAGCCAGCACAAGCGTTTTTGCAAGGTGCGCGTTGAAATTACCTGTCATATGAGAGCCATTAGAGATCTCCATGAAGTGGTGACCAAATAGACTACCAAAGTGGTGCACAAACTGCCCCTTCCCAATGCCTTTAGCTCCACGCGCTATTAGTGCCGTCCCTATCTTACGCTGCGGGTTCTGCACAATATCAGCCATCCATCCCAAGAGATACTGATACAGTTCCTCCTTGCCACCACAAAAGATGTCCTTACAGTGATAGAGAAATAAATCACAATCCCCCTCCACTGGTTTAACAGCGAACCCAGTGTAGAGATTGTAAAAGTCATCACTGCAGCCAGCTGGGTTGAAGGTAACCCCCTTATAGTTACGACGATCTGGATGCTTCAACCAATAATCAGCAACAGGCACCTGTTTTGTAGTGATGGTATCCCCTCGCTTAACAGGTAGCCCTATCGTACCGTCTGCCGCAGTCAATAGATTAAAGTCAGCACGGCTTAGGAACACGGGGCTAGGTGCCCCTCTATCATCTACACCCTCTTGCAATATCCTCACCTTCCCACCGATAGTGATCACGGCATGTTCACTATTCATCTTCTCAATCACAGTTACCGGATCAGGTGGGGGTTCCACTGGATCAAAGTTACGACCAGCACTGGAAATGATCGACTGAACCTCAGGGATAGGTAGAGGATCAGATAGGGCCTTGTTTCTGGCATAAAGCAGCAGCGCCATCTCATCCTCTGCAACTCCTTTATTCCAGAGAGAGCCAGCATAGCTGGTCAACGCACTGTTGCGCCCACCCACTGCGATGTCAGCCACATTACCTGTACCTACCGCAGTGAGTGCGGGAGGGGGCTTAACAGCCCCCACAACAGACGGGAACGCAGTCAGTATCTCCTCAGCGGTATAGTGCACAGGATTGATCTCACCAACAATCTGAACCATCACTGGATCACCCTTGCAGTGATAGAACCCCGGAACACGCAGCACGCGCGCGAGGTCTTTAGCGTTGTTGTCAGCGCCATAATCAGAAACCATACGCGCCATCACCTGCTGATGTTGCTCGAAGTTAAGTCCATCGACGAGCCAGAACCGCTGAAACTTACCCGGTGAGGATTGCAAGACGATATTGGGCTCCAGCGGGTAACCACCCTCATAACCATCATCGTCATCCTGCCAGATTGCCGTAACACCAGTGATGTTATCTTTAGTGCGCCCCTTGAGATCAGTCTCATTAACTGTCACATAGACACCAGCCCCACGCTCATTCAGAGCGGTAAGAGCTGGCAGATGGTTTGCAAGTTCACCATGTAGAACCTTTGCGAGACTGCGATCCTTGCGATTACCATCATCGTCGAAGGTTTGGAACGAATGCCAATCCTCGAAATGACCCAGCACAGACAGAAATGACTCTGCCTGCGTTTGGTCAATAGAGAGAGTAGCTGTTTTCTGTAGAGCACTCATCTATTCACCCCCTTCTTTGAAGCGTTCGAGATCAGCATTATTTTGAAGAGGGAACCCGCTGTAATTGGGATCAAACGCATATACGATGTCTTCCAGACGCTTGTCCCACTGCAGTTTATTAAAAGCATCGGTTATGACTTTCGAGACAGCATCACCCGCCGCTAGTCCGCGAAGCTTACTGACTGCAGCTGATACCTTATAACCCGCTGCACGAAACGCGTGCATACCCTCCGCCATCTCAACAACATCACGGCGCATGGCATTTTTCTTAAGTTTGGGTGGGTTACCGAAACGACGATGTTCATCATCATGCTCAATAGATATCTGATAATCTGCATGATTAGCATTAGCCACTTCAGACTCCACCACAGTGGGGCCCGCAGCAACCACTTCAGTCTTTGCTTCATTAACAGGCTGTGCAGACATAAGTTCAATGGCGATGTGAGCGAGCCATTCAATACGGCGAGCCCGCATCTCACCTTTTGCACTGCTACGACCCATCCCCCGTATGATCTGGTCTCGCAGGTCCTTAATTTCGTCAACAGTAGGGTTTTCTTTGTAGCCCGGAGTAAGATCGGGGCCAATTGTGTGATGGCGAATCATAACGCCACCTCCAGCCCAGCTATCCACTGATCGATTTCCGCGCGCACCCACCTTGATCTTTTACCAATCTTCCGGGGTTTTGGAAACTCACCATCAGCCACCAGTTGATACAGCGAGGAATAGGCCAGCCCTGAATAAGCAGCAGTTTCTTTTGCAGCCAGCAGTGCTGGCAATTGAGTGTTGGACATTTGATGCCTCCTGTTATCCCGATGAACACCACCGGGTTCAGGAGTATTAAATCATTATATCTAATTGATTCATAAAGGATAGATCATCCTTCACAATTGAAGGGAGAGTTAGCACTTATTACCATGAAGATCCTTAATAAGGACCTTTCTAAGCGCATCGAGCGTTAACCCTGCAAACAAACAATACTCATCTAAACGCAAGAGAACCCAGCCACCACAGTCAGATTTAGTAACCTTACCTGTCGCTGGATCAGTTGTGAATGTGCAACGCCTTCCTTTTGTAGTCTGCCAATAATCACGTAACTCATGCAGCAGGTAATCCCTATTAAATGTAGACTCTACACGCTCTTTTGGCTGCTTAATATATGTTTCAAACTCTTCAATCTGTCTCTGAAATTCCAGCATTGGCATTGGATCTATCTCATGTTGAGACGCGACAATGTAATCAGCGAGTTTAATCCTTAATGGATTAATCTTTTTCATCAGGGCTGCTTTCTTATTATCCAAACGATTGGGTTTTTCTCGGTGATTATCTAGGTAATCTACAACTAAAATACTCACATCAGGGTGACTCGGTTTGATTCCGCATACTTCAGCGTTACTGACTGCGGTAATAGCAATATTTGTACTGTAAACAGTCTTCACAACAGCCCACTCCCCTATCAAAAAGGCAACCTATCAAATATAAATACTGAAGCAGCAGGCGATGATAGGAATCGCTTTTCGAATGGCCTTTCTAGCTGTCCGGTGATCTGATTCTAACCCAACACGATACCGCCACGATCCTCAGTTGGCACCTCAGCCACAAACGGGTTATCCATCAGGCACAGCTCACGAATCAGAGCCACTGACGACCCATGCCTCCTAGCAACAGAATCAAAGAGTAGCCTTAGCGCCTCTTGGAACTGCCCCAGTTCTCGGTTTACCTCAGCAGCAATCACCCGCCAATAGTCATCACTCGGATCGATCATCTTTAAGAACTGCTTGAGGTTATCCCGCTCCTGATCACTCAATGGCACCTGCTCACCTTCTCGCCGCTGATCGTTACCCCGCCACCATGCTCTCTGCCTGAGATACCCCTCCCGCTCCTCATCATGGACACCCTCCTGCAACTCAACCATGTAATCATCAAACGATGGCTCCTTACCCTGCCGTGCCTGATCGTAACCCTTCGAGTGGGGGATGTGCATCAGCCCACCCTCCCCATCTGGTCCAAATGATGGCTCGCCGTAGTATTTATCCCAACTATCCACCTCATCCAGTTCACTCATCCACAGCCTATTACTGCAGTGGGGACACAGGATCAGCTGGTAGCCATCCGGGTACATCGAGGCAATCATCCGTCCATCTGACCAGAATCGTGCGCCATGTGTATTAAGAGAGGCCCATCTCTCCTGCTCAATCAGTCCTGAGCAGTGGGGGCACAAATAGATCATTGAAGGTGCTGGTAACATGTTCACACCTCCTTAATAGGGTCAAACCGCTCACCTGTAACGGGGTTGATCTGCATAACTAGATCGAAGCAGCCCTGACCTTCTAACGCAGCAGTGAACGAGTCGAAGCGTTCTCTAACCAGCTTACGCGCTATAGCTGTTGCATCATTGCAGCCCTGACCCTCCAGCAGGTCCAATGCCTCATAGATATCAGCCTGCAGCCTGCTCAGATCAACGGGATCAGGGGCTACGAACGATATGACGGCCTTTGGATGGGTTAGCTCCTGATCAGTAAGGATAGCCTTCCGCTTAGACCTAACCTCAGCCTCATTTATAGCGTAGAAACTCCAGTTATCACGCTGCACTCGCTGAGTGGTCAGATCGCAGCGCGGGGGGGTCACCTCGTCGCCTGCGGGGTAGTATTCTTGATCAGTGGCGGGTAGTAGTTCGACTGCTGTTGTCATGGTTATCTCTCTCCAAAATAGTTAATAAATTGTGGTGAGATAGCGAAGCAGCAGATTCAAAACGCGGACTAAACGCGGACCATTTTCACAACAAAAACAAAGGGCCTATCTCTAATTGAGATAAGCCCTTGTTCTGTATGGCGCGCCCGGAGAGATTCGAACTCCCGACACCTTAGTTCGTAGTTAGGTGGTCATGATTCCTATAATTTCTACCATCATCCTGCATGACCAACAAATACATGTAGTTACAATAATATTCTTTTTACCCAAGTCCTATAAAAGACACTATAATCCTATTAAAGCTATCCCTAGAGTGGGGGTAAAAGTGGGGGTAAAAATTACCCCCGCTATTTAATCATGCGGATTGATGGGGCGGTGTCATGGGCAAGTTGACTGTGAAAGAGTTGGAATCACTAACCGAGCAAGATGAGGGGCGTAAGCTCTTCGATGGTGATGGGCTTTATGGTCGGGTACGTCAGCAAAAGGTTGGTCTCGTTGTTACCTTCGAATATCGATTTAAGCAGCAGGGAAAAACACGCACCGCCTCTTGTGGCAAATGGCCAACCCAATCCCTGCGGGATATCAGAAAAGTCCGTGATTCAAAACAGTCACTGGTGGACTCAGGCGCTGACCCAATAGAGCTTGGCCGATCAGATAAACTCAAAAAGCAGTTAGAAACCGCTCAACAGATAGAAAACCAACAAGCAGAGCTTGCCCGTCTAGCCACTGAAACAGCAGCCCGGCGCACCTTTGCCGATTCCATTGCTCAATGGGAAAGATTGGAGCTATCACGGCGCAAGGATGGGGGCAGTGAAGCAATGAGGGCCATTCACAAGGACATCATGCCGATCTTAGGGGAAGTCGCCATTGTGGACATAAAGCGAGCCATGCTGGTCGATATTCTCGATGGAGTGGTAGAGAGAGGCGCACTGGTGATGGCAAACCATCTATTTGGTGATCTGCGTCAGTTCTTCAATTATGCCCTTGCACGGGAGTGGGTTGAGGCGCACCCACTGGCAGGATTGACCAAAGAGAAGATTGGCGGGCGTCAAAAAGAGCGCGACCGCTATCTCAGCGAGAATGAGATCATCGAGCTACAGCAGCAGCTACCCGCAGCCAAACTGTCGCATGTAACCGAGTATGCGATCTGGATCATGCTCTCCACATGCTGCCGAGTTGGTGAGTTGTCACAGGCACGCTGGAGCGATATCGATATGGAAAATGGTGAGTGGCATATCCCCGAAGGCAACAGCAAAAACAGCAAGGCACACACCATCTATCTGTCAGATTTTAGCAAGAGACAATTCATACAACTCCAACCCATTTCGGGGGGCTCGGGTTGGTGCCTACCATCACGAGATGGAATGAGTCACATTGGACCTAAATCCGTTGCAAAACAGATTCGAGATCGAGTTCGTAGTAACCCCGTGAAGGGGCGAGGAAAGGTATCAGAAGCCCTACTCCTGACCGGTGGACCATGGACACCCCATGATCTTCGCCGTACCGGTGCCACAATGATGGGAGAGTTAGGGGTGATGGGCGAGGTGATCGAGCGCTGTCTCAACCATGTGGAGCAGAACAAGCTCAAGCGTATCTATCAGCGGCACGAACTCAAGTCCGAACAGCGGGATGGATGGAGGCGATTGGGGGAACGGCTTAGCTTACTGTGCAGCTCCAGTACGATTGATAATGTCATCATCGGAAAGTTCACATCAGCCGTCTAGATCTCTTGTGTACCTAAATTGATAGAATGGCGTTCAATGAAGTTCATAACCGCAACATGTTCATGAT
>JABIFX010000035.1 GCA_018650445.1 Fidelibacterota bacterium | reverse complement strand
GGGAATCTTAAACTTAGTTGAATAGTCGTTATAAGATCCAGTCCGGAGGAGCTGTAGCGGTGAATTTAAAGTTCGGAATAAACATGTAGAGGCTGATCGGCTTTGCGTTTCGGACGGGAGTTCGATTCTCCCCGCCTCCACGATTAACCCATAAGGCGCTGTTTATCAGCGCCTTACTTATTTTAAGTCTTTGATTCGTGCCACATTCGTGCCACATTGGAGGTGAAAATAACTGATCTGGGGTGAAATTATGAGCCAAATTCCAAAAGTAACACTTAGAAAAATTAAACGAGCAAACGGAATCTCGTACCTGGTTGATTATTGGTTCAATGGTGAACGAGTGCGGACAACTGTCGGTACTAATAAACGTCAAGCAGAGGCAATACAGGCAAAGATACAACGAGATCTTACTCTTGGCACTTATGGGATCACCCAGCAAAGCAATCGCAAGATATCCGTAAGCGAGCTCGTAAAGGAATACCTCGCTGAAGACTCCTCTTTAAAAAGCGCGAAAACTCTCAAACGTTACGAAGACCAATTACTCGGTTTCGAAAAATTTTTAAGAAAATATTTCCCGGATACTTACAGAGACGTCACTAGAATCAAAGCCCATCATGTTAGTGAGTGTCGAGATAGATTAACTAAAGGATTCCTACCTGAACAAAAGGCCTGGGCAGCAAGGACGGTCAATCGTACTCTTGAAATGATTGGCGGGCTTTTAAATTTTGCAGTTGAAAAATCTTATATTGAATCCAATCCCGCAAAGGGCACTAGACACATTCCAGTACAGGAGAAAGGTGTTCCAGAATTTTATTCAGAAGATGAACTGAACAAAATTTGGGAGCAGGCAGATCAATTCTGGCTACCATTTTTCAAATTCCTTTATTTTACAGGGATGCGAAAGGGTGAAGCTATAAATCTAATCTGGTCAAATGTCCATACTGATGCAGCCCAGCCGTATGTTGAAATTAAATCATCGTCTTCATGGAACACAAAAACGAAGAAAAGTAGGATCGTCCACTTAAGTAAATCTGCGCTAGCAGTTATTGTCGCCCAAGAAGACAATGATCCGACATATGTATTTCCTGCTAAATCAGGTGGAAAAGTTCATGATAACGTCCCATACCGATCACTGATAAAAACCTTAGACACATTGAATATCCCTGGAGACCTGCATAAATTTCGGCATACCTTTGCTAGCCACTTGGCTATGAAGGGTGTATCACGAGACACTATAGGAGAGATTTTAGGGCACTCCAGTTCTGAAATGACAAAAATATATTCCCACCTGAGCCCTGAGCATCAGGAAAGTGTAGTAAATAAATTAGGCTAATAAGGGTTCATAGTTTTACCCCCTATCGCTCCGTAAGGTGGATAAACATGTGAACTCTTCAGTACTTCATATTTCCCTGACTAAAGTATATAATAATCATACTGTTAACCCAGAGGTAGTCCTTCATCTCAACCCAACCATATTTCATGTATTTTTGCCAAAAACACGCTTTGGGCTTCAGAGATGTGAACTCTACCCTAGACGGTTAACAAAAGTTGAAAGGGAACGCGGTAGATCAGCAGAATATGAACGCCTCATGCAAGAGAATGGTTGGTCCAGAGCTGAGCTGGCTAGACAGCTTGGGGTAAGTCGGGCTTGGGTTACAACTGTGTTGCGAGGTTCAGATAATTAACTCGTAATTAATGGCCACTAATGATACTTATAGTCATGTATTTGTTTTCCATTCAGCGCAGTTTACCTTTGCCAACGTTTTCAGTAATACTATCAATAAAATTGGAATGGATATGATTGATTCAAATGCAGGCTGGAACAATAGGCTATCAAAGGTTTGGGAAGACCATTCTGAAGCAACCAAGGAATTACGCTCTCCAGCTTATCAAAGCTCTTTAAAGAAAAATGCTATACTTTTTGTTGGGATGAATCCATCGTTCTCATTGGCTCGATGGACCACTTTGCTGAAAGAAAAGGAAATTGATGACGACCCTGAGTCATATTTCAGTTGGGACAATCGACATATATATAATAGAACATTGAGCCTGGATTTCAATTCATATACAAAGAATAAATACAGTTATTTCAAGCCTATGAGGGAATTTGCTGTAAATCTCGGATTGGAGTGGGATCATGCAGATTCATTTTTTATTCGAGAAACGAATCAGAGCAAAGTAAAATCACTTGTATTGGAAAAAAATGACCCAAAAAGACTTTCTGGTTTTGGGAAGGTCCAATATGAATTAGCAATAGAGTTGATTGTAAAATCAGTTCCGAAGGCAATTATAGTTACTAATGCCCTGGCAAGCCATATTTGGAAAAATCGATTCAAGCTAAATTTGATTGATCAAGGTACAGGCACGTACAATTCAACAATTAATGGAACAGACGTGCCTACATTTTTAAGTGGAATGCTGACAGGCCAGCGAGCATTGGATGTTCACTCACGGGAACGATTGTTTTGGCACGTTAAAAGGTTAATCTAAGTATATTTTCTTGGGAGAAAGTGGCTAATGAGTTGGAAGAAAATTTTCAACAAGAGTAAAGAACGTAAAAGTGAAGCACAAAATGATTCTGATCAAATTAAGCCAGCAACAAATGCTACAGATGCACTAAAAAATATTGTGAGTTCATTAGAAGAAATGGATGAATATTTAGATGATAATCCAGAGATCGAAGCGGAGCTTATAGAACGACTAAAAAACGAAGGCCCTGGGCGAATGAAAAAGAAGAATTATGGAAAGAAGAACAAACCAGAGCTCGTCAAGCCACCAAGGAAAAAGTCATTAAAAAAAAGACTGAAAGAGTTAAAAGAATTATATGATGATGAATTAATCTCTGAACAAGAATATGATGAAAAACGACAGGATTTAATTAAAAACGTGTAAATTCGGGGATACATATTCGGGATACCGACAGTTTGACTGTCTTGTAACCGCCTGTCCCACAGTGAGTTACCTGACACAGTTGTTTGACTCTTAATCAACTAATTCCAGGTTCGAGTCCTGGGCGGTGTACACCACTTAAACCCTTACTGGCTAACGCTTTTAAGGGTTTTTGCTTTTGGAGACTAGCATGATCCGCAATAGAAGGGGACGGTATTTTAGGGTATATTTTGAGAGAAACCCTTCTCTAGCGCTTGTATCTTCGGGTTTCCGTCATTGAAAGAGTCAATTGGTCATAGCAGTGGCAACAGTACAATCTATCGCTTATTTTGACCCATCATGCGGGGACTCATTCTATCATTACTTACAGTATCTGGGCTGTTCGCTCAGACCATCCACATTACAGGTAACTATCTCGACCTGTTGGATAACCCTATTGATAGCGCACGTGTCTATTATAGGCAGGATTTTGTCGTTGTTGATTCTACGCTGACAAGTGCCTCAGGAGCTTTTGATTTACAGTTCACCATTGTCTCTGTGAATCCAGTGTTACCATCTGCCTTTAGTCTTGGGCAGAACTATCCCAACCCGTTCAACCCAAGCACAAGGATCGATCTCGCTATTCAGGAGCCTGGAAGCTTCAGCATCTATGACATTCGTGGTGCTTTGGTTGAGTCCATAGACCTTCCATCTGCTGGTAGCTACGAGCTTACCTGGGGAGGCAGAAACCTGGACGCGGGACTCTATATCTACGTGCTCAGAAGTGGCAAACAAGCCAGTAGCAGGAAGATGATCCTGTTAGATGGGGGAGATGGATCAGGTTTAACTGCAAGTCAGGTTTCCTTCAGTTCTCCGAACTCACTTTCTAAACCAGCATCTAATGACGCCATCAGATTCGAGAGACACAACACAACACCACTTGAGATTGACTTCATCACACCACAGGTAGATACGAGTATGGGCGTTATCAATGGGAATGTGGGACCACGTCAAATAGAGACTATCAGAGATACAGTCATGTATGAAGGTGATACTCTCTCGCTGGATTGGAATGACTACTTCTATAATGACTCTGAGACCTACTATCCACCTCAGTTTGTTGAGTTCATGTATCTAACCGATACAACCTTCTATGACACAAGAGTCGTTGCCATTGATGTTCTTGACACCAGCTTGGTAACAGTAAGTAATACCTTTCGTATGACCTGGCTACCTGTGAATAATCCTCCCGTTCTTCTCTTGTCTCCACCTGATACAAGCATTCTGGAGGATGAAATTCTATCAATTGACTTAAGTCCGTTATTCCACGACGAAGACAGTGAGCTGGAGTATTCGCTCTCCGGTCTGTCCAATGCTGTCTATACAGTTGATAGCCTGGGCGTTCTTACTATCACACCTGACTTGAACTGGAACGGAGAAATCGGTGGTGTTGCAATTATTGCCTCAGACGGCGAATACACAGTTGAGAGCGATCCATTCACCATGATTGTAACCCCTGTAAACGATGCTCCAGTATTTAGCGGGTACATAGAAGGGGTAACGTTCCCCAGTGATGAATTTGATCCAAGTTATGTGGTTACAATAAGCAATCATTTCTCAGACCCAGATGGAGACGACTTAACTATAAGTATGAACTTAATTATGGGATATTGGAGTTATGAAGCAGGGGACATGTACATATTCGCAGTTCCGGGTGATACACTAGATGTTGTGATAACTGCAGATGACGGAGAACTAAGTGTATCAAGCAATCAGTTCCCAGTTATAGCCCTCGAAGAAGTAATACTTCCTCCAGATACATTCTCAGTACATTTCGTAATGAAAGATTTCAAGACGGATGCTACTCTAGATTCAGATACTTGTAGCTGGTGGGTCGACAGTACCGTCTATTACACAACAGATGGAACTCTGGATCTCCAATTGGCTGAAGGACAAGCATACGATTTTAATGCCACCCATCCGCAGACTGTAGACGATTGGAATTTTAATGGTGATCTGCTCTGGTGGCCTAAATTCACATTCCTCCGCAGGCAGGGAGAACAAGAGAATTTTGATCAGTTCGATAGTAGGGATTCAGTATTACAGGTAAGTGTCACAGGAATTGATACGATTCTGGTTTATAAGATCATGAGGGATTTTGATCTCGCTGGAGTTAGTTCATACTTGAACGACTCGGGGAATGGAACTGTAAGATTCAGACCTGATGACCTTAATGCATATGCATGGTTAGATACAAGTGGAACACATATTGTACCTCATCCAACTATAAGGTCTGATATTATTGATTTATTAGAAATTAAACTGCCTGAAATAACCTATGGAAAATTACAACTACAATACGTTGAGAGCGAAATAGATCCAAGTCCTGGACAACCAAGATTATACATGTATATTGATGCATCAGTTCCAGGATCGGGAACAAATTCTACTCTTTTTGATGAGAATAATAATATAATTTTAGCTCAAGCAAGATGGCCTTCACCTCCTAACCCGGGGCAGAGTGACATTTTTATTGAGATTTTACAAGCTGTTGCTGATTTACCTGATCATGCTGGAAGTAACCCACCGGTCATAACCTATGTCTCAGGAGTTGGTTATGTGATAAATGACTTTGGAGAAGATATCTTCATGCTGGATTATTTTGTGAATCCAGGGACATACTTACGATATTACTGGAATTATGATTAATGGTTGGTGTAGGTAATTGTCCATGCCACTAATCCTCTTTACCCCTTGAAGCCACAAACACCACTTAATTAGCCACACCCTCCAAACCCAGAAATACATCCAATCCCACACGAAATCTATCCAATAGAATGTACCATTTATGGTACATTTGTCCCAGTTTGTCACTCATTGGATAGAAAACTATACTCGGGAATTGGGTAGATTACCGTAGGTGTGAGAGGGGCTTAACCCTTGCTGAGTAGGGCTTTGTGCAGATGGTGAAGAAGGTTGAAACTGGCTAGAAAAAAATTTGACTTAGCGACTCTTAATCAATTGGTTCCAGGTTCGAGTCATGGGCGGTGTACAAAGATATACTGTTTGTATACCATTGGGTCGAAAATAGGAGTATATCGGTGTTGCTGGGATTGGATAGAATACATTTACAGCTCCCTCCCTTGCGTGTGAGTCAGCTCTAAACCCCTGTTATACACCTATGATTTCTTAAAAAGACTAGCTACTGCCTGTAATTTTGTGTAACCAGTAACCAGCTCTGTACTTGATCCCCGCCTAATGTATACTTCTTCATTTAGATGAGATACATCTGGTTGCGATTCAATCCAGAGGCATATAACCGACATTCCCTGATACGAGATACAATCAATCTTTGAAAGAACTGAAGTACGAAGAGGTTCACTAAATCCACAGTTTGAGAGGTGATCAACAAACATCTTTTTATACTGCTCAAGATCTATACTTAGTATTGTGGATTCCCTCTCAATGCCGACCACAAACCTATTTCCGACTTGTTTAGCCTCCACCTTATCTAAGGTTGCGATTCTGGCTTGATCCTTTTCGCTATCAGCCACACCCACAAACAAAGCACCCTGGTTAACAGGTCCTATATTTGCTATTCCACATATAGTTCTGGATATTTTATTCAAAATCTCATCATCCATCGTCCGATCTTCTGACAACCTGAGAACTCCTTGCTTACATTCATAGGAGGAGGTCTCAATCTTTGATCTCCTAAGCGCGTTTTCGAACCTAATGGCTAGCCCCGAACCAGTTTGGGAAGCTGGAGGACTCTTCTTTTCAAAATATTTTTGTATTAATCCCTTAACAGTATCAATGTTTTTTTGGCGATTGTCACTTCGAATTTGCCCCCTAGCAATTTCAAGCCGTTTGTGTAGATTGTTTAAGGCTTTCATAATTGCGGCTGGGTTATTTGGAGTCATTTCGTCCTTGATGCAAAGTTCATAAAAAGCCATAAATATTGAGTAAAAATGGGTTTTAATCGGATTACCAGTTGCTTTTACTGCAACAATTAATCTTAGAGCATTGGGACCTGGATCTACTTGTTCGATCGTATCTTTTAAAACTGAGAGTGTAACTTCAATATCATTCTTTAAAGCATCTATCCCATAAGTCAATAGCTTGTTATTTATTTCTTTGTGAGCATCTGAGTTTGTGTCATATAACTTGTCTAAATTCTCCCCGCTAAATGGAAAGGGAACCTCTTCTACTATTGAAATTGCTATATCAGCTAATATTTGTTCGTCCTCGCTTTCACGAAGTTGGTTCCTACGTAAAATTCCTTGTTTACACCAAAAAGTATCATCTGCACGAATTCCGTAAGATACCTCTGTATCATCAACATCAATACTTATCTGGGGCATATCAGCCAGATCAAGAGTATCCATGGACACATCACCACGAATCTCTGAAGCTATCTGACGGACCAGTTTGGTAAACTGTGTCGAAACGCCCGCCTGTCTTTGTTCTTGCTTGCTTAAGTGCCGACCATACGCGTTTATTCGACCGAAGACATCATTTACAGCATTTTCATCAGTGGCTGGGAACTCAGTCACGGCAAGTGTATAGTCTAATAAGTTTGCACAATCCGCTGCATCTAAAAGCTTAGTCTTATCATTTACGGCTTCAAATTCGCCAGATTCCACCAACTGCTTTGCTCTCGATAACTGGCTAACATCAAAATATTTGCCTAGTGTTGCATACCGGTTCTCGATAAATGTAAATATTGCATTCAGTCTTTGCATTCCATCGAGAATTTCAAACGATCGATTCCCTGAAGGGTCAGTATGCGTTGCTAATAATATTAACGGAATTGGATATCCATGTAGAATACTATCGATTAATTTTCGTTTCTCCTCAAGTGTCCAGACTAGCTTTCGTTGGTACTTGCGATTGACGATGAAAGCACCTGCTTTGTACTCGCGATATGCTTCTTGGATACTCATTCCTCGAGGTGTGACACTCATTGGATTCTCCTATAATTTTTGTGTGTATAACGCTCTCGGCTTGAACTGCTTCCTGAAACAGACTCGAATTGTAAGTTAATTGTTGCCATCCAATTCATTTTCTTTTTCCACTCTTTTGCATATGAGTCAGCTCAAGGTTCTGTTAGAGCTCAATCTATCAATGTTTTGGATAAAAAGTAATCGTGT
>JABIFX010000036.1 GCA_018650445.1 Fidelibacterota bacterium | reverse complement strand
GGGTGATATTACAGCTGAGGAACGTCAGGCTCGTGCCAAGGCATTGGGAGCCCAACTGGAAGGTAAGGATGAGCGTATCATCTCTGTGGCTTCAGGATTCTATGATAGCCATAGCGAGTCCTATCAGCTGGCTTCAAATGGATTTGAGGGTCACAAGGAATCTACCTCCTTTACCCATGGTGTTTCTGTTTCTCTACAGGGCGCAGGCGATAAAAAGCCTGAGGGTTGGCGCTATTATCGTGCTCGACACTTGAATGACCTGGTAGGGGCTGAGCAGACTGCCAATGAAGCTCTGGCCAGAACCCAGGATAGAGTTGGTGCGGAAAAAATCGCTTCTGAAACCATGCCACTTCTACTGGAAAACTCAAATGCTGCTGGATTATTCTGGCGTTTGATGGGTCCTCTGAGAGCGTCTTCTATTCAGCAGAAAAATTCATTCCTGGCAGACCGCAAGGGTGAAAAAGTTGGTTCTGACATATTAACCATCACAGATGAGCCATCCATTGTTCGTGGACTGGGAAGTCGCTACTATGATGGTGATGGACTGGCTGCTAAAACGATGCCTATTTTTACCAATGGTGTGTTGAATAACTACTATACTGATGTCTATTATGGCAACAAGTTGGGTTGGACGCCGAATGCAGGTGGTTCCTCAAACTTGATTGTGAAGCCAGGTACTCGTTCAGGTGCTGAGATTGAAGCCAGTCTTGATCGTGCGATTCTGGTTACAGATTGGTTGGGAGGAAATGCCAATGGGACCACAGGTGATTTCTCATTGGGTGTTGCTGGTTGGTTGATTGAGAATGGCAAGCGGGTGAAGTCGATTACAGAGATGAACATCTCAGGTAATTACAATGACCTGCTCATGAATCTCATTGAGGTTGGGAATGATCCCTGGATCCATTCCTCCTTCAGAACCCCCACCATGGTATTTGATAAGGTGAGTTTCTCGGGATCATAACTTCTATCAAAATTAAAAACATCTAGCCCTGACCTTGATCCAAAAGGTCAGGGCTTTTTTTTACCAGAATTAAGAGGTGTAACACTGAGCAGGCCTGCCAAGTCGTAGTTTAGCATCCTGAGCCTGTCGAAGGATAAAGCGAAGACTGGTCGAAGTGTAGGGGCGCTTTCCATATCCTAATGCTCTGGAGAATACCTGGGGCATTTTCATTTGCTAGAGTTTGAGAACCGTGAATACACCCCAACAATGATATCCATCCTGGTTATTCTCTACACCTTCAAAACATGACTAAACTAGTCACAAACCCTAACTCACTACCAAATTTTCATCATTTGTTATAATTTCATCCTTGATAATCGTTGAGGCCAGGGTCAAGTTATGGTTCGTTAATACAGAGAGAGATAAACCAATTCCATCCATCATAGATTTTGTTACTTAGATCAAATGATCAAAATTATGGATGTATAGAAATTTGAGATTTCGGAGGACAAAGATGAGAAAATCAATTGTAGTTATGCTGCTAGGATTTTTTGCGATAACAAGTTATGCAGACACCATCTGGAGTGAAGATTTTGCCAGTGATGAGGGTGTAGGGGCGGTTGGTCCAACACCAACTATCACAGCTCCCTCAAGTGGAAAGTGGTCTGTAGATGTTACTTCAGGTACCCTAAGTGCGGATACTGATTGGTTTAAAGTGGTCAGTGGTGTCTTGGAGGCTAGGGATGTGGATGGGACACAGCAAGCTAATGGCGGTGGGGATGGCGTTTTATGGACTTCGGAATCGATAGATATCTCTGGATATACGGGAGTTTCAATCTCTGTTGCTGCTAGTGAGAATGGAACGGCGGAAGATCAAGATTTTGCGAAGGCATCATATAAACTGGATAGCGGCTCTATCACCCAATTTGGTCATGCTAATGATGATTTCACATCTACAACATTTACAGTCTCATCACTATCTGGCTCCACATTAATTATTTATTTGGAGGCTGACAATAATGCGGGTACAGAGTATAATCGTTTTGATGATGTTGTTGTGACAGGTACACCGAGTGGAGGTGTCTCAGACCCTACTGGTTTTGCAGTCACTCCATCCAGCTCTTCACAGTTGGATTTAACCTGGACAGAAAATGTTAGTGGTAATGATATTCTAATTGCCTGGAATTCAAGCAATTCCTTTGGTACACCGGTTGATGGGACTCCCTATGCAGCAAGTGCATCTATCCCAAGTGGTGGAACATCACTCGGAACAGATGCAGATGAAGCTTATAGCCACACATCTCTGACAGCAAATACCTTATACTACTATAAGATTTGGTCCGTAGATGGATCAACCAACTATTCTTCAGGTGTGACCGGAAGTGCTACGACAAATAAAATTGAACCCACCAATCATGTGACCAGTTTTTCAGCTGTGAAGGATGGTACCAACGGACATAGCGCAATTGATCTATCATGGACGGCTAACGATGGATCTCAGGTTCCTGACGGCTATTTAATTAAGGCTAGTACGGCAGACAATATCACTGACGCATCAGATGGTACAGCTGTCTCAGATAATGCAGCGATCGGAAGTAATAGTGGTGCAAAAAATATCACTCATGGGACAAATACATATGAATGGACGGGATTAACTGCTGAGCAAACTTACTACTTTAAAGTCTACCCCTATACAAATTCTGGAACAGCCATTGATTACAAAACTGCTGCTACAGTCCCAAGTGCTAGCGCAACTACCGATGCGACCCCAGAAATCCCAGCTCTAATTATCTCAGAGGTGACCGATCCGGGTGATGTGTATCAAACTAAATTTGTTGAGCTATACAATGCTAGCGGTTCGACCATCAATTTCACTACAACAACATTTTATCTTTCACGTCAAGCCAATGGGGGCTCCTTTGCAGATATCCAATTGACAGGCACCCTAGCTGATGGAGGTATATATGTGGTTGCCTACAATCAAACCGCATTTGAAGACTCATTTGACGTAGTTGCCAATATATACGATGGTAGTATTTCTGGAAATGGTGATGATGGTTATATGATCTATTATGGCGGTGGGAATGCCACGGGGACTCTCTATGACATTTATGGTGTCCTAAATGAAGATGGGTCTGGGAAGACATGGGAGTATTTAGATTCTCGAGCAGTTAGAAAAGGTGTCACTACTGGAAACACCACTTGGACCGCATCAGAGTGGACAATTGCAAGTGCGAATGCCTCAGATTGTACCCCAGGAGTGATTGATAATGACCAATCCCTCCCCGTGGAACTCTCAGTCTGGAAAGCTACCTCAACTCGTGGTCTAGTAAAACTCCTCTGGACCACAGATTCAGAGATCGAGAATCAAGGCTTCATTATTGAGAGAACCCTTCGACAGGCTCAGGGACCGAGTCCTGAGTGGGAGGAAATTTCATCTTTTGCAACAAATTCTGATCTCCTTGGACAGGGTTCAACCTCCGAGCAGAATGAATACGCCTTTATCGATAAGCAGGTAAAAGTTGGTAAATCATATTCCTATCGTCTCTCAGATGTTGACTATCGGGGCAATGTTACTCGACATGCTGAAATAAAAGTAACTGTGAAAGATGTAGGAACTGACCTGAAGCCTTCTGATGTCAAACTTCACAAAGCCTTTCCAAACCCTTTCAATCCTGATGTGAATCTATCTTTCACTCTGGAGAACGAGGTTGAAGAGCTGTCGCTGGAAATCTATGATATCAAGGGCGCACTGGTACAAACCCTGAGTTCTGGGTACCACGAGACAGGAGCCCATAGCTTCGGATGGAATGGCTATGATAGTCATGACATTGCTGTTTCATCAGGCGTCTATATGGTTCGCCTGAGTGCCGGTTCTGTGATTCAAATCCAGAGGGTGACGCTGCTGAGATAATCCAGTAGTTTTACAGGTATGTTACAAAGAGGAGGCTATCCCAGAGGGGGGTGGCCTCTTCTTTTTATATCTGGGGCACAAGGGTATAAAGGTATAGAGTGAACTGGGTTCAGATTGAGAAGTGCACCCCTATAGTCAACAAGCTACGACGTCGTAGGGAGCCAGACACGATCTTAAACGTATTTGCCTTTATTTGAAACCACAGGCTATAACTTCTTATATTTGGATTATTTCTCTGGTGTAATCAGGATCAATTCCCTCGTTAGATTTATTGATTATATTCAACGCTGAAAAATTTGTTGAGGGTTAATCTCCTCAACGCAAAATGCATGTAACAAACTGGATCATGCATGAATACATAGGACGCGCATGGGGAAGCCAATTCATTTTTCATATCACGGGAGAAATATATCTCTTCTCCTATTGATAATCCTGGCAACAAGCACACTCTCTCTAGCTGGTATTCCCTCAGGCTACTATGATGCTGCTGATGGGAAATCTGGTTCTGCCCTGAAATCCGCGCTGCATGTCATTGTTTCCGATCATACCAAATACCCCTATACAGCAACTGGTACCGATGTCTGGGATATCATCAAAGTGTCAGATCAGGATCCCGATAACTCCAACAACGTAATCTTGCTCTATTCCGGTAGATCCCAGGAAAAAGAATATCTGGATCATGGTTCCTCCTGGGACTACACCCAGTATGATGATGGCGCTGGTACCTACAATGAAGCCTGGAATCGAGAACACGTCTGGGCAAAATCTCACGGTTTCCCCAGTGAAAGTGATACAGCCTATTCAGATTGTCACCATCTCAGACCTGTTGACCGCTCAATAAATTCATCCCGCAACAATAAAGATTTTGACAATGGCGGAACTCTGCATAGCGAAACAACAGATTGTTACACAGACTCAGATAGCTGGGAACCACGAGACGAGGTCAAGGGTGATGTTGCTCGCATGCTGTTCTACATGGTAATTCGATATGATCCTGGCTACCACAGTGACAACTCGCAGTATGACCTGGAGCTAATCGATTCCACTGGTGAAGACATTGGAGTTGCACCTGGACGGCCTGTGATTGGCAAACTGTCGACTTTGTTGGCCTGGCATGAAGCCGATACCGTCGATGCTTTTGAACGCAACAGGAATGAAGTTGTCTATGGATATCAAGGGAATCGAAACCCCTTTATAGACCACCCCTCTTATGTGGATAGTATCTGGAATGACGCGCTTCCAGCACCAACAAACCTCCAGTCTTCAAATGTGACAGAAACTAGT
>JABIFX010000037.1 GCA_018650445.1 Fidelibacterota bacterium | reverse complement strand
GCTTGACAATCATCAACAATCACCGTATACTATATATATGAGGCGGTAATCAAGCCTTCCCCGAATCGACTAAAATCACGAAAATATGAAACGATGAGAGCTCATGGCGAGCTTGCTGTATTGGTCTGTTCCAACTTCAGCAGAATAGCCACTTATTAAAATTCGGAGGCAAATTCTTATGAATACCCCCCTTTTCGAATCTGTAGATTTTTACTCCAGCGCATTCTTAATTGCGACTGGTCAGAAACTGCAGAACACGTACAAACGTGGATCTCAAACTGTCTTTATTTTTGAAGACTCAGAAGAGACCCAAAATTTACTTAATAACTATTTTGCCATGCAAGCTGAGATCAACGCATCCAGCTATGCCCAGGCAATAAAAAATCTGAAGAATATCATTCATGCAGATCACTCATATTCAAAATCAAATGCAAATTATCATGAAAGGAATAACACTAGATAAATCGATAGAGCTGTCAACAGCAGCCAAGTCGTATAACGGTGCAGCAAATACCTGGTTCAAAACAGAATCTGTTCCCATTACGGAACTCTCGGAGTATCTGACACAACATAACTATTCCACTATTCACTGGCATAATGGCTCTAGATTGGAAAAAAACTTCATCAAGGCGATCGGCTTTGTGGGTGACTACGATTCTGGCGAACGCACTATCCAGGAAGTTCACGATGATCTAGTATCAAAAGGACTTAATCACCTTATAATTCCAAGCAAAAGCCATACAGCCGAACACCATAAGTTTCATGTGGTACTTCAGTTTGACCATCCAGTATTATCATCAGAAGGCTATAAACAAATAGCTAAACTTATTGTCGCAGACATTTTACCTGGATCTGATCCAGCTGTGACTGATGCAGCCAGATATATCTATGGATCGCGTGAGGATGCCGACTCAACTATATACTGGGATGGTAGTGATATTAAAGTTGCTGCTCTGGCTAATATTTGGTCTAGCAGTACGGAGATACTGGATAAGGACAGCAACGCCATAACAGTATCAGAACTAACAGGTAAAACGCCGGTATATTGTCCCTTCCACGAAGATTCCAATCCTTCAGCATTTATAGAATACTCCCGAAAATCTGCGAACTGGTTTATCCGCTGTTCCAGCTGTGGTGTAACCTTCTGGATGCAACAGGACAAGAGCCATTTAGAGCTCGTATGTGACCCATACTGGTCCTATGGCACTGATATTTTCGACTTTGGTATGCTTAATGATCGGTTCTTTTTTGAAAAAATTGGCAGCAATAAATTTCATATACAAACAAAGACTGAGGAGAGTGATGATAAAAAGAAAGCAATGCGATATTTGGTGAATAACAAGCATATACGTCACTTGTCCAGAATTGACTACCTCAGCGATATAGCTGCAGATGAATCCTTCTATGATGTTGATCTGCGCACTGGAATTATCTCAGCGCATCACCAGGCAATCCCAGTCGATGTGATCGATAACGCCTTTATTGAACAATATCTTCTAGATCGGTTTGGCACTTATGCTGAATTCATCAAGGAATGGCTGGCTGTTTATTGTCATAGTAATTACCGCAAGCTGCCTACTCTAATTTTCTCAGGAGGTCGCGGAACAGGAAAATCTACTTTTGCAGAGATTGTCGCTGAGATCTTTCCGACCCTGTCGTTTCAATGGTCGGGGTCAGAGGACAATTTTACCTATGAGTGTGAAAACAAGCTACTGATAGTTGAAGAAAATATCTCTGACAAAGTATCTCAGTATAAAACGCTGAAGAAATACACTGGACAGAAGTATGCCACTGTTAAGAAGAAATTTAAGGATCCCTATCAGGTAAAATCTAACATCAATATCATTTTATTGTCAAATGAACTGATCCCGCTCTTTGTAAGCAGAGACGAGCTCCCCACAGATACCAAGAACAATCAATTTTTTGTTTTTGAATTCCCTCAGCTGTCAGGATCTATTGATCCTCAGTTACAGGAAAAGGTGTTGGCCAGATTGGGTCATTATATTCGAACTGAGCTGAAAATCGTTTATGACGCTTTGAGCTCAGCTGGATTTCGCTACTCAATTAATGTCCCTATCACTGGCGAAGAAAGTGAGTTATTCACAGCAAACACATCCGACCTTGAATCAGACATTGATATGCTTATCAATCGATTAGTTGAGCAATATGCCAATGATACATTTCCAAAAGATATGCCCTATTTTTCATTTATTGAACATGGGCAATTACCAGTGCAGTGGATCAAGAATTATTCTCAATCAACTCGACATTACAATCAGGTCATAAAGGGAATGCGCAGACAGCGTTTGCTGGCTGGAGAAGCGAGTAAAATCCAGGTTGATAGCAAACGGCTGTATTGTCTGCCAATGACCGATAGACTTGCACAGATGTTGGATGCACCAAGTACACGAAAAGTGTCAGGTGTGTCCACTGATGTGTCAGGTACTTTATTAAATCAAGGGGCGTAGAGCCCTTATATAGAACCAATGTGTCCAGGATGTCAGGTGTGTCAGGTAAATATTATATATAGAGATATTTTAAGAGTATGTATTTGTATTTATATAGTTATCAAAAAATCACCTGCCATCACCTGACACTTTGGACACTTTTAAAAACATAGGAGAAATATTATGAAATATTTTAAATTTACAATGAACTTAGATCGATATGATGGTCATGGTGAAGTTCAAAATAATAGCTCAGAAATCTTATTAGAAGATTTAACAGAAAAACAGCAAGAAAGATTGGCAGAGGTCTTTGCCTCTATCGTTGCGAAGAATAAGGCCAAAATGGATAAAGTCGTGAAGGAATTACGATGAAATTTTTCAAGAAATACAAAATGGACCATGGAGGTGTATTGCACGATGGAGACAACATCACAAATATGCCAGAATTAGAAAAATTAAAAACATCTCAAAAGATGAATAAAGACAAAACAAGCCGCATATTTGCGTCTTTTACCAGACCTGAAGAGCAGGCTCTGGCTCAAATACTCAGAGAACATAATTAATGTATTTAGAAAAAAATAACAACCCAGGTCATATAATAAACCTGGATCACGTTGCCAGTATGAATTGGGACAAAGGATTATCAGTTGAATTTATTTTGGTCAACGGCCAAACTGTCACCTGGGATTATAAAAGCGAAGATGAGCTTTCAGAAGACCTTAATCTGCTTGCCGATGGGCTGCATAAAGCTGGCCTTTACATGTCAGTTGATAAGGACCAGGAGTAGATCATGGCCTTAGTAAGATACCATTGCGCCATATGTGGCGAAAGCATAGATGATGGATCACAATTTGACCCCTGTGGGGTATCAATTTTTTCAAACCTTGATAAGGAAACATCCGAGCAACTAGAACAGATGTTCTTTTGTCACTACGAATGCTTCCGTAATTCACTGGAGCCGGGAACACGGATGTACTTAAATTTCGAGGATCAAGAATAGTAATATAGGGGTCGAATTTACGGCCCCTTCCATTTTCTAAACTATGGGGTTGTTAGAATAACAACATGATCATTAATCGGCGTTAAGCATTACTGAGTAACACTTTTATGCCAAAGACTACGAATTACGGTTGGTGTTTCTGTTAAAAATGCGGTAGTTCACTATAGGCTACAATAATCACCACGCTCAAGCTTGATAGATTCTTCAACTAGCTCTGACCGTTTTTCACCAGGTCTTTCAAGCTCAAGGAATTGATGGATGGTGACGTAACGTTCACGGATTTTTACAGCTTGGTCACTATAGTACATCCCCTTCGCCCATTCAATTTCTTCACTAGTCCAAAGTTTGAGCATCCACTCTGGGGCTCCCGTGATGTAATCGAGCTCAGTCCAATTTGAGCCGAACCCACATTCATACGATTCTGGCTTTTCACCAAATAGAATTGGGAATAGATATAGATTTGTGAG